>JALZND010000386.1 GCA_030857845.1 Bacteroidota bacterium
CAGGTATACAACTACACATTCTTTCGGAAAAACCCTACTCCTTCTGTATTTGATGCTTTACAAAACGTAAATGGTGTACGCCCACAGCTCAATTGTAATGTCTGCAATACCGGAGACATCCACATTAATGGACTGGAGGGACCTTATACAATGGTATTGATAGATGGAATGCCCGTTGTAAGTAGCTTATCGACTGTGTATGGCTTGTCGGGAATTCCCAATTCACTCATTGAAAGAATTGAAATTGTTAAAGGCCCCGCCTCTTCTCTTTATGGAAGTGAAGCCGTGGGTGGCCTTATCAATATAATTACAAAAAGACCTCAAAACGCCCCCATATTTTCAGCGGATGTTTTTGCTACAAGTTGGTTGGAGTACAATGCTGATTTTGGGCTAAAAATTAACCTGGGAAAAAGAGCTACAAGTCTCATTGGTATCAATTACTATAAGTATAACAATATAATGGATAATAATGGCGATAATTTTACCGATGTAACCTTACAGGAAAGGGTTTCGGTGTTTCAGAAATGGGATTTTGAGCGAAAAAACAAGCGATTGTTGAGCGTAGTGGGCCGTTATTTTTATGAAGACCGGTGGGGCGGCGAAACGCAATGGACACCAGCCTACAGGGGGGGCGACATTATTTATGGTGAAAGCATATATACCAACCGTTGGGAATTTATTGGAAATTATCAGCTGCCTATTCAGGAGAAAATTTTGTTTTCATTCTCTTTCAATAATCATGACCAAAACAGTGTATATGGAAATACCTCATATATTGCCCAACAAACAATTTATTATGCCCAATTAACCTGGGACAAAAAAATGGGGAAGAATGATTTGTTGTTTGGTTTTGCTACACGCTATACTTTTTACGATGACAACACTCCGGCCACTGCTACGACCGATCTCACAAACCAGCAGACACACCCAAGTAAAATCTTGCTACCAGGTATTTTTGTGCAAGATGAAATTTCTCTTTGGGCAAGGCACAAGCTTTTGCTTGGCTTACGCTATGATTACAATTCGGTACATGGGAACATATACACACCACGGCTTGCCTATAAGTGGAGCCTAAACGATCAAAATATCTTTCGGCTCAATGCAGGTACCGGTTTTAGGGTTGTAAATTTGTTTACTGAAGAACACGCTGCTTTAACAGGGGCTCGTACCATTCAAGTAAAAGATGAACTGGCACCAGAAAAATCGTATAATGCAAACCTAAATTATATCAAGAAGATTTATTCTGGCAAAGGGACCTTTATAGGATTGGACGCCACTGCATTTTATACCTTCTTCAACAACAAAATCCTTCCCGATTATGACACAGATCCTAATCTGATCATTTATCAAAACCTGGGTGGTTACGCCGTAAGTTCTGGATTGAGCGCTAATCTTGATGTTGAATTTAAAAATGGTGTTAAGGTTATTGCAGGGGGAACTTACCTGGATGTTTTTACTGTGGAAGATGGGCATAAAGAGAGGCAAATATTGACAGAACATTTTACAGGCACTTGGGCAGCTTCATACAAGATCAGACGTTTGGACCTAAACATTGATTATACGGGCAATATTTATAGCCCCATGCGTTTGCCACTGCTGAGCGAACTAGACCCGCGTAAACCATATTCCCCCTGGTGGAGCATTCAAAATATTCAGCTTACATATGGTGGCTTTAGGAACCTGGAAGTTTATGGAGGGGTAAAAAACCTTCTTAATTGGACACCCAATAAAGGCAATCCTTTTATTATAGCCAGAGCAAATGACCCTTTCGACAGGGAAGTATCCTTTGGCGAGAATGGACAGGCCGTGCCCACACCAAACAATCCATATGGACTAACTTTTGACCCCACTTATGTGTATGCGCCAAATCAAGGTATTAGAGGATTTTTAGGATTAAGGTTAATAATTGATAAATGAGAGCATTGATTAATTTATTTTTTTCAATATTAATTATATCAGGGGCATTTTTTCCAGAAAAAACCTTTGGCCAAGTTATTAAATATCATTTTGAGCAATTAGACAGTCTTCAAAATAGGGAAAGGCGAACGGTGGTAATTTTTATTCATACGGACTGGTGCAAGTACTGCCATGCCATGCAAAACATTAGCCTCAAAAACATGCAAAATATTTCCACACTTAACAATTACTATTATTTCGTTGATCTAAACGCTGAAGAAAAAAAGGACATAAAATTTCATGGATACACATTTCAATATAAACCAAGAGGTAGAAATACCGGAATTCATGAACTGGCAGAACAGCTAGGCTCAATTGATGGAAAAATTTCCTATCCTACAATGTGCTTTCTTAATCCCCAGAATGAAATTATTTATCAGCATGAAGGTTTTGTTGATCCTGATACCCTACTAAAAATCCTGGAACGACTGAAGTAGAAAGATTTAAAATTGAATTTAAATGGTGGTTCATATTTTTGATGATAAATTAGAATTTAAAATGGATTAAATAGCGGTTTATATTTTTGATGATAAATAGCTTAATATCTTTGAAAAATCTGCTTTAGCGCTACAATTGTATTAAATGTTTTATATACAGCTAAACAAATCGGCATAAATGACTTTATAAAATTTTTTTGAACTAAATATGCATTATATTTGTAAAATATAGGCTAAGTAAAAAAGATTACTAGTTCTTTGACTTATGGGGCCGACCGGATTTGACAGTAGGTGTAGGTCGAGTGTAAGCATGCCAGGTGTTGTTGGTATTACCTGTAAATAAAACTTTCACAACAATAATTGGCGAGTCTAACTACGCCCTTGCTGCCTAAACAATAGTTTAACCAGCAATGTGTCTCGCTAGCCCCCTGTTCTGCCGGGCTGGCAACAGAGGCATCGAATGCGGAACTAGTCGCTGCAGGTTCGTGATGCAGTGGCGAAACTAACCGCGAATAAGGGTCATTTTTAGGTCCGTTGCCAACCTTGATGACTTCGAAAACCCAATGGCAAATAAGCATGTAGAAAGCGCTACGGTTTCCTTAGCTGGACGAGGGTTCGAATCCCTCCGGCTCCACAGTTTGGGTGTGGGTGTGGTGTTACCACAATTTATTAAACCCTCTGGATTTTAGGATTCAGGGGGTTTTTGTTTAAAGGATGTGCCGTTTTGTTCATTAAAAACCATTCTGTAGGTGCGTGATTCGGTGCGTGATTTTGATTCTTAAAATCATGCACCAAATATGATATAAAAAAACCTTACATCATTCATCCTTGAACTGCTTGTCCATTCAAAAACTTTCAGATAATTAATAATATTAGTCATCTAGTATTTCGTAAATTATTGTCCTATTATCTGATTTAAAAAATGGTTCGTGAGGACACGAACCACTGCAGAAGGACAAAAACCACGGCAGAAATAATTTATAACTAATTCAGCAAAAATTGGAAAATATCAGATTTGATCCACGAAGAAATTCGTTCATGGAAATTGGAGAGATTTACTTTTGAACGGCAACCATTAACAAATACCAGCCTCTTTTAAAAGATGATCAATTTAAAGATGTCATCATCCAATCACTGGGTTATTTAAGTAATATGGGCAAACTTGATGTTTTTGCATTCGTCATAATGCCAAATTATATTCATTTAATTTGGAGATATTGGAGATAAAGAAAATAATGGAAAAGAAAGCACTAAAGGATCCTTTTTAAAGTTTAAGGCACATGAATTCAAAAAGAAGTTAAAAATGTCTGGCGCGCAAGTCTCCCTCTCTTTTCGCTTGGCTCCCAAGGAGACATAAAAAGAATAGCCTCGATAAAAACCGAGGCTACAC
>JALZND010000077.1 GCA_030857845.1 Bacteroidota bacterium
CTCCTATCATTAGTGCTCCCGATATAGAAAAACTAATTAGATCCTTTTTAGAAGGCAGTTTCCTTCCCTTAAAATAAAAAAATAAAACTAACAAGCTCCCTGCCACAATCTGCCGGATGCCCGAAAACATAAAGGGCGGCACGTCCTCAACCCCTATCCTTAAAAAAAGGTATGTGGTTCCCCAAAAAAAACAAACCACTATTAATGCCAAATAGGCTTTGAGCAAATTATTCACTTTTTATATTTTAAAATTGAATCATTATTACAGAAACGACCAATGTGATTTATGAATTCAAAATAAACAGATAATTTATTTTTAAAACAGATCCAGTTTTAATAATTTTAGGCATATCAGATCCGGATAATTATTTAATCAACAATTACATTTTAATAGCCTATAAAAAAAATCAATTTATGAAAGAACCGCACCTTTACCTACAGGTTGCATCAAGGATAGAATCTTTAATAACCAATGAGGTTCTAAAAACAGGAGACAAACTTTCTTCGGTCAGGAATCTCAGCCATGAACAAGGTATCAGTGTAAGTACAGCATTTCAGGCTTATTATCACCTGGAAAATAGAGGATTGGTTGTTTCCAGGCCTAAATCTGGCTATTATGTAAAATTTTCCCCAAGCCAATTTCCAAAAGCCCCGGCAATCAGCAAACCTTTGGCTATAGTAAATGATGTGAGCACCGATGAAATGATCACGAGGGTATTTCAAGATGCTGCCCGTGAAGATGTTGTAAAGCTGGCCTTAACCGCGCCTTCCGGTGATTTGCTCCCAACAGCGAAGCTCAATAAATCCCTGGTACATGTTATGAGGACTATGAATGGCAGTGGCTTACATTATGAAAACCTATTGGGGAATAATAACCTTAGAAAACAAATAGCTCGCAAAAGCCTGGATTGGGGAGGAAGCATCATTGATGATGAAGTAATAATTACCACAGGGTGCATGGAAGCCTTGATTTTTAGCCTTAGGGCAGTTACAAAACCTGGAGATACGGTGGCTGTAGAATCACCAACCTATTTTGGGATTTTGCAAGCAATGGAACATATTGGGCTTAAAGTGGTGGAATTATATACGAACCTACATACTGGCATTGACCTTAACGAACTTGAAGCGGCCATAAATAAATTTAATATCAAAGCCTGCCTTTTTATACCTTCTTTCAGTAACCCACTGGGCAGTTGCATGCCTGATGAAAAGAAAAAAGAGCTGGTTGAACTGGTTACCAGGTATAAGATCCCATTAATAGAAGATGACGTGTACGGTGAGATTTATTTTGGAAAATCCCGGCCCAGGACTTGTAAATCTTTTGACAAAGAAGGTTATGTTCTATATTGCTCCTCTGTTTCAAAAACGCTTGCGCCAGGATACAGGGTGGGATGGTGCTTGCCTGGTGAAAAGTATTTCAATAAAATTATTAATTTAAAAATTACCAGTACCATCTCAACCGCCAGCATCACTCAGGCCGCCATCGGTCATTTCCTTGAAAATGGCCGTTTTGATCACCACCTAAATAAATTCCGTACGGCCTTTCACAGACAGGTGCTTCTATACATTCAAGCAATTGCAACTTATTTCCCTGACGATACCTTAGTGTCACACCCGCAGGGAGGCTTTGTGCTTTGGGTGGAGCTCAATAAAAAGATAAATACCATTGACCTTTTGGCAAAAGCCATGAAAATCAATATTAGTTTTGCGCCGGGAGCTATGTTTACCACCCAAAAAAGATATAAAAATTGCTTAAGGATAAGCTGTGGACAGCCCTGGTCTGATAAAATAAAAGAAGCTTTGATGACTTTAGGAAGCCTTGCTAAAGACAGTTGAGGTCCATGTTCAGTAAAATTGTTTATGGGTAAACAAATGAGTTAATAAATTTGATAATCAATATTGCTTCGAACAATTATTGTATGGTTATTTCAAAGATTTTACAATTTTATTACTGCTAAATAAGTCTTCTTCTTTTTTATTATAAATTTTTTTAATCATCATCCCTTTACCACACATGAAAATTTCAGACGAATTGAAAGCAGCTATAAAAGCATTGCCTGAAAAGGAAAAAGATAAATTATTGCTCCGCCTGATCCCGAAAAATAACTTATTGGTTCATCAGCTGGAATACAAACTTCTTGAAAACAGTGAGACTATGATATTAAGAAGGGTTGAACTTAAAGATACCATCACTGAAAAACTTTCAATCTATCCGGAAAAATTTTACAGCCCGGGATATTTATTGATGATGATGCGTGAAATTAGCGGCATGATCAACCTACATGTAGCTATTACCAAAGATAAGCTGGGTGAAATTGGGCTGAATTTGTATTTATTGACTGAAATTTTAAACAAGAATAAAGAAGTGCTTGATGCAGCCAATAGTTACAGTAAAGTTACTTTTGATGATTATGTTGTTAAAAGGTGTTTAAAACTTATGAAACTTGTTGCTACTATAGATGAGGATTATCATATCGATTTTAAAGATGATTTTCACTGGCTTGGCAAGCTGATTGGCAACCAACATACAACCATGAAAACTGCCATTTATTCAGGCCTGGATGTGAATCACCTATTGAAGTTTTAATTTTTTGGATTGTTAGATATAAAGTGTCAGAAATATAAAAGGCCCTTATCCGGGCCTTTTATAGATATATTTATTTAATGATTAGTCTTCTATCCTGCCACCAGTCTCAGCAGGAGTTTCAGTTCCCTCTACTGGGGTATTTACATCTTCGCTCCCGTTTATATCGTCTTCCATTGGAGTAGTAACATCAGATGGAGTAGTTGTGCCAGTAGTATCCATTGGAGATGTAGCACCTTCTGGCTGGTCCATTGTACCTTCAGTTTGGTCCATTGTGCCTTCAGTTTGATTCAAAGTGCCTTCTGTTTGGTCAATTGCGCCTTCTGTTTGACTTGTACTATCTTCAGAATCATTTAATTCTCCAGATTGATTTAAACCAGAATTATTTTCTTGTCCTGGCTCCGTTAATGTACCAGTTTCATCAGATTCTTCTGTACCCTCGGCTTTAACTTCCTCAAGTATGGAATCATATCTGTTTTTTACCTCAGAATCGTCTTTCAATGCTTTAGTTACTTTATTATAGAGTGCAGCACCTAGATCTTCTTTGATCAGGTTGGTGTAGCTTTCTTTAAAATCAGTAGTCATTTCAGTATATTTCTCCTGAATCTTATTGAATGCTTCTAACTCCATTTCAGTTACATTTAATTCTGTTAATCTTACAGAATCATCACCTACCTGCTGGATTTCTACAAACCTTCTGCCACCTTGCATCAATTCTTCTTCCTGGATCATGGCATTGTAATCATCCTGGATGTTTCTTTTCATAGCATCGATAGAATCCATTACAACAGCATATTTATTTAGTTCATCATCAGATACTGATTGTGCAAAAGTTGAAGATGTAGCAAAAATACAGAATGCAGCGGCCCCAAAAAATGTCTTCAAAAAAGTTTTAAAAAACAAAAAGTTATTTCTTTTCATACTAGGTTATTTTAATGGTAAAAAAATTAATTTATGAATATTAAAAAAAATTAAAACAAATATGATGCCTCAAATTTAAAAAATTTTCAATACAACTTTAAAACGTATTAAGAACATAATAGGTTAGCTTAAAACCCATCTTTTTATAATCATAAAATTAACTTGTAAGAAATTTTTTTTGGTTTCATACCTTTAAAAAATCATAAAAAATATACTTTGCTGTCTTATAATCTAAACATATGCTCCACATCATGAGTTTTAAGGAAAGTGAAGATTTTTTTATATAAAACAAAAGTAACATATGGAATATATTAATAAAGAGGATTTAAAAGATCTTGCCAATATTAATGGGGAGAACTGTATTTCAATTTACATCCCAACGCACCACACTGGCAGGGAAGTTTTTGATGGCCAAGATCAAATAATGTTGAAAAACCAGGTACAGAAGTTGAAAAATATACTTTCAGACAAAGGGCTGCAAGATGTGCAAATTGTAAAATTGCTAAAGCCTGTAACTGACCTACTAGACGATAATGGTTTTTGGCGGCACCAGTCTCAAGGTTTGGCCATTTTCCTTTCTGAAGATTTCTTCAAATATTTCAGACTTCCCCAAATATTCCAAGAAACGTGTATGGTCTCTGGGTCTTTCCATTTAAAGCAGCTGCTCCCACTTCTTAATGGTAACGGAGAATACTATATATTGGCATTAGGATTGTCAAAAACGAAATTTTACAGGGCAAACAGGGATTCTATAGAAGAATTGGATTTAGGAAAAGATGTTCCCGATAACCTTGAAGAATCAATGAAATATACTGAAATAGAAAAAAGTGTACAATTCCATTCCGGTGCTGGCTCGGGAGGGTTTGGCGGAAATTCCGGAAGGGGGGGCAGTGGGATTTTCCATGGACAGGCAAAAGGTATACAAAGAGATGATAGGAAAATTTATCTTGGGGAATTTTTCCGCAAAGTAGACCATGGTATTTTTGAAGTACTTAAAGAAAAAGATGCTCCATTGGTACTGTTAGGTGTGGATTACCTGCACCCTATGTACAAAGCAGAAAGTTCGGTAAAAACTATATTTGAAAAAGGCGTAGAAACCAGCCCGGATGAAATGCATGTAAAGGATATACATTCAAGGACATGGGAATTGGTAGAGCCAAATTTCAACCAGGAGAAAGAAGAAATTATCAATAAATATAATGAATTTGCAGGCACAGGAAGGACTTCCTACGATTTAAAGAACATTGTAAATGCTGCTGTAAATGGTCGTGTAGAGTCTATATTTATAGCAAAAGACGCTTGTAAATGGGGTGTATATAAAGAAGATGGTGCAGAACTAAATGTAGAAATACATGAAGATTACCAGGAAAATGATGACTGCCTGGTAAGTATGTCTGCGGTTACAACAGTCTTAAATGGTGGCAAGGCTTTTTTAGTTGAAAAAGATGAGCTTCCGGAACAATCTGTAGATGCTGATGTGGTTGCTATTTACAGGTACTAGTTGATCCTATCCCAAAAAAGGTTCCATCTTGCTTATAAACAGATGGGACCTTATTTTTTGTATCAAAAGTTTGCTGCAACTTTGATATTGAAAAACCTTGCCGATAAGGAGTTTGGCACTCCAAATTGTTGGTTGTTTACATCTTTAATCCATGTATAAGATATGGGGTTGTTGTTGCCAAGGAGGTTCAATATTTCAACTCCAATCCACAATGTTTTAATAACGGTTTCTTCATTAAACCTATTGTAACCTAATAATTTTGATAAGCCTATATCCACCCTTTTATAAGCCGTTCCTTGAAACTTGTTCCTAAATTTTTCATTGTTCGGCGGACCGAATGGCAGTCCACTTCCAAACATTAGGTTTAGGTTCATCCTTATTGTTGGGTCATTAGGGATATGGTCCTGAAAATATATTCCCAGGTTTATCCTTTGGTCTGAAGGCCTTCTTATATAACCGAATTCATTGTTTTCCAGTCTTTCTTTAGTTTGTAAAAGCCCCAGGCTGAACCAAGACTCCGCGCCAGGTATGAATTCGCCACTAACCCTAAAATCAATCCCTGTGGCATAGGCAATGGCATCATTATGTGCATAGTATCTCACACGAACATTATCAATATCATACGGGATCACATTTTGCAAATGTTTATAATACAATTCTGTAAAAATCTTGAAGTCCCTCCCCCACATCATAAAATCATAATCCAATCCAGCAATGGCGTGTATTGAAGTTTGTGCTTTAAGATCCTTATTCACCCCCCCTGTAAAATCCCTCATTTCCCGATAAAATGGTGGCTGCTGATAAACTCCAAGGGCTGCCCTAAAGACAACATTTCTTTGCCACAGTGGCTTAATTGAATATTGTACCCTGGGGCTTACCAAAAATTGATTGTTTAAATTCCAATAATTGACCCTCATCCCATAGGTAATGGCCTGGTGGTTGGCCAATAAAACCGTATGCTGGGCAAAAGCAGTAAACCTTGCCGAGTTTAAGTTTATGGAACTATTGAGGGTATGGTTTATCTGTACAAAATCGGCAGAGTCAATAAAAGAAAATTCCTGGATCTTATCAAAAATAGCCTCTGTCGAAACACCGGCACCAAATTCTACAGTATTTCTTGTATTGATCTCGTAAATGGACCTTGATTCTAAATTCAAGATGGTGGCCAAAAGTTTGTTCCGGGAGTATTCATAGTTTGTTCCAGCCCCTTTAATGGTGGTACATTCATTAAAACCTACGGATCCAAAATTATTGTTGACATCGCACAACCTGTACCCACCCTCTATATCCTGGTATTCCCTTTCAGATGTATTGAGTGCCGACGCAATAATAAAAGACCTATACTTTTCATTAAAGGTGTGCGAAAATTTAATTCCACCCTGATAAGAATCGTAGTTCATCAATTCCGTTCCATCAAAGGCAATAAACAACCTCATGACCCTATCTATAGTTCCAAAAGTTGTCTGCCTGTTTTGGGGCCTGACCAGGTACCTGTTTCTCGCATAGGAAAATAAAAACCCTAATTCTGTTGTATTGGGTTTTGCATCTATTTTACTTAAATCTACATTCACATAGGACTGAATGTCCGTAAAATTTGGAAAATATTCCCCTTTGGTTTCTAATGTATTTAGCAGATACTGAGAGCTTTTGTTTCGAATTCCCAGAACGTAACCTACTTTTTTATCAACTGCGACCCCTTCCACATGGGCAGAACCTCCCAACATCCCCAAAGTTACGGAACCTGCAGTTTTTGTTGGCTTTCTATATTGGATATTTAAGGTCGAAGAAAGTTTGTCGCCCCATTTGGGCTGCCAGCCCCCTGAGGAAAACTCTACATTTCCTACCATGTCCGGGTTCACAAAACTTAAACCCTCCTGCTGCCCTGCCCTAATTAAAAAAGGCCTATATATGGGTATGTCATTGACATAAACCAAATTTTCATCAAAATTCCCTCCCCTGACTGAATAGGTTGCAGAGAGTTCATTATTGGCTGTGACGCCAGGCAGTGTTGATAAGATTTTGTTGAATTCATTAAATGGGGAGGGCAATAAACGAGCTGCTTTAGGGTCAACTTTGAGGATGCTTACCTGTTGACGAGGTTCATCATCTTTTGTCCCAACTATCTCCACCTGGTCAAGGTACCTAACATACTTTTGCATGATCACCCTTAGGGTGTCTTTAGCTTCAACAGGGTTTACTCTTAATGTTACAGTATTGTATTCAAGATGTTGGACTTGAAGTTCCATGGGACTTGTTGACAAAACAAATAACTTAAAAATCCCAAATGAATTAGTACTGGTCCCTAATAAAGTATGGTTTACCCTTACATTTGCACCTTCAATAAGCTCTCCATCCAGGTTTGATACTTTACCTGTAATAGTGATCCCTTGTGCGGATGCAAAGCCAGTGACAATCAATGATATCCAAAAAAACAAGAAACAGGAATTCCTCATATTCAACAAAACCCTTAGGGTTCACCGAGTCAATTTTTATTGATAATTTATTTTATGCTTGGTTTTTCAAATCATTGATAATGGATAGGGGATCTGAAGATTTAAAAACAAAACTTCCTGCAACAAGAATATCGGCGCCTGCTTGCACCAAAAGTCTAGCATTATCAGCATTTACCCCTCCATCAATTTCTATCAGTGTATTAGTTTGCTGTTTTTCGATCATCATTTTTAATGACCTGATTTTTTTGTAGGTATTTTCTATAAATTTTTGACCACCAAATCCAGGGTTTACAGACATCAGAAGAACGAAATCCACATCTGCCAGTACATCTTCCAATAACTGAACGTTGGTATGGGGATTTATTGCAACTCCTGCTTTACAGCCTAAAGATTTTATCTGTTCAATATTCCGATGAAGGTGGCTGCAAGCCTCATAATGGACCGATATACTTGAAGCTCCTACGTTTTTAAAAGCCTCTACCCATTTTTCGGGTTTCTCTATCATCAGGTGTACATCCAAAGATTTTTTGGCATGGCGAGATATTGCTTCACAAACGGGAAGGCCAAAAGATATATTGGGGACAAATACCCCATCCATTACATCGATATGTATCCAATCTGCCACACTTTCATTAAGCATTTCAACTTCTTTTTGAAGGTTGGCAAAATCAGATGCCAGAATTGACGGGGCTATTATTGGCGCCATGAAAAATTAAATTTAGTTAAAAAGTGCATAATTGTTAAGGCTTTAAAACCTTTCAAATTATTTACACTTGTGGACCGTGGACAAATATAGTATTATATTCTTTTTGAAAAAGTTCATAATATAATTTGACCTTTCATGGCGTCCTTAATTTTTAATGATCTTAACTTTTTCGGTATATTTTTTTGTGCTTATTGTTACACCATACAATCCAGGGGGAATGTTGTTGATGTTAATAGGAATTGCTTTCGAACTTGTGGATAATTGGATATTTTTATCTAAAAGTAGCTGGCCGCTTGAAGAATGGATTTTCAGGTTTACCAATCCTTTAGGCATATTTTCATCGGCACTTATAAAAATTTCACCCGCATTTGCCGGGTTTGGATAAATTTTAAATCTTTTTAATCTGTTTTCCCCAACGGATAAAACGATATTATTTTGAGCTCGAACAAAATTAGGGACGCCGTACCCTACTTTGTTATTAGGATTTACCGCATGGGTTCCTGACATTCTTATTTTTTGCAGCAGTTGTATGGTGGTTAAATCCCGGTTTGCCTGAAGAATTCCTGCAGCCAGACCTGCAACTTGAGGGCTTGAGAAAGAAGTGCCATTATTTACACCGATCGAGCCATCGATTTTTCCAACTACCGCCGAGTTGCCCAAAGCCACAACATCAGGTTTTAACCTGCCATCTACAGTAGGTCCAATAGAACTGAAGGAGGACAATTCAGAATTGGAGTTTACCGAGCCTACTGTCAATACACCTTCTGCGTCTGCAGGGGCAGTAATATACTTCCATGCTTTATTTCCTTCGTTGCCAGCACTGGAAACTATTAGAATACCTTTTTGAGTTGCCATATTTGCAGCTACAGTAATCACTGCCGTTTTACCGTCCAGGTCTTCATATCGATAATCCATAGAAGGGTCGGAAAAGGTATTATACCCCAATGAACTATTGATGATATCTACACCGGCACTATCGGCTGCCTCTGCAGCAAAAAGCCAATTATATTCTTCTACACGGTATTCTTTTACTACCTCTTCAGTGATACACAAAATAAAGTCTGCATTGTAGGCAGCCCCAACAATTTCATTTTCTTTGTATGCCCCAATAGTTGACAGCACCTCTGTGCCGTGCCTGTCAAAGTCATATACAAATGAATCATTTCGAACAAAATCATAGGTATACACTATCCTGTCATTCTTAAATATATGCGAAAAGAAGTTAAGGGAATCAACGTTCATAAATCCACCGTCAAAAACGCCAATAATTATACCCTCTCCTTTAAACCCTGCCTCATGCATAATATCTACCCCCAACAACTGGTTCTGGAATGATGAATTATTGGCAGTACGTTTTAATTGATTGATTTTTGGCCTGCTGTCACGCCGCACCCTTCTTGAATCCTGGGGACCGAGTGCCACATAATCAACTTTTTGCACAAAGGGCAGTTTTTTTATTTCTTCAATTTGTTCATTGTCAGCCTCTACCAATACGGCATTAAACCATCTTGATTTATAATGTACCGCCGTTGCAAGAGGCCTGATTTCAGAAACATATTGGGGATTTACGGGAAAGTCAGTATCTGAAATTTCAATGTTTTGCCTGAACCTTCTTTCAATAGCTTTATTTGATAGAAAAACCTCCGGCTGGCCTGTGTTATAGGGTGTATTTAATTTGTCAAGGAAATAAACGACATACCTGTCTGCAGAAAATCCTTCAAATGATATTAAAATAAATACTGCTAAAAAGAAAAAATTATTCTTTGCCACTTTCCAGAAATGTTTGTTTAAATAATTCGCCTAAATCAATCTGGCCTTTTCCTATACAATGAACTTGCGCACAATATTTAATAGCGGCAGACTCTTTATAAATCAATCCAATATCCTGCGCGTATATTTCTTTACGCCTTTCAAGGAATATTATTGAATCTTCGTTGTCTTTTTGAACTATTGTAACAGCTTTGTCAAAGGTTTGGTTATTTAACGTTATGGGCTGATTAATATTCTCCATAATATATGGCTCTTCTACTTGTGTATTGAGCCTGTTGCCGTCCCAGGTTGCTTTTTCTGAAAATGGAAAAATTAATTTAACATATGGGATGTTATTTTCAACTATAATTGCCTGGTGATTTGTTTTTCTTGCTGACCAAACGGAATCAAGTCTCCAATCATTTCCGTTTAATTTTATTGACCTGTGAAGCAGGTAGGTATAAGTATTGGTTTCATTTAAGAAAGAATCTGCCACGGCTTCTTTGAGAAGGTAGTTGGTTGTTTCGATTTCCCCTGTAATTTTATAACTCGTTTTTTCTACCGCATAAATATTGTACTGCCCGCCTTTTAACGGAAAAAATGCAAAGCCCAACCTATTATCGTTTGGCGCTGCATTTTCAGTACTACAGCTTATTAAAACATACGCTATTAAAAAAACAAATACTCTGATTATAATATTATTTCTCATATTGCCTGAAGCTGGAGGTTATCCAACCCCCGCCTATTACATCATTTCCTTCATAAAATACTGCAGCCTGGCCAGGAGCTATGGCATACACACCTTTTCCAAAATAAACCTTCATCACATCGCCAACCTGCTCTATAACGGCGGGAGTGCCCGGATCATTATATCTTACTTTGGTTACGGTATCTAACCTTTGCCCAGTCAGGTCCTTGTATTTACTGATGTTTAAATTCCGTACATACATCCCGTCCCTGGAAAGCTCATCAAAAGTCCCGAGCACTACCCTATTTTGTTCTTTTTGTATTTCAGTAACATAAACAGGATAACCCAGTGCAATTCCTAACCCTTTCCTTTGCCCTACTGTATAAAACGGGTACCCTTCATGTTTTCCAACTATTGCACCGTCTTCAAGGACAAATTCACCACCAGCAACTTTTTCTTCCAACCCTGCTACCCTCCTTTTTAAAAATCCCCTATAATCATTGTCTGGTACAAAGCATATTTCATAAGATTCTGACTTGTTCACCAGTTCATTGAAGCCCCGGTCTAATGCCATTTGCTTAATTTCTGTTTTTCTTAAGTGGCCTAATGGGTACATGGTGCGGCTCAGACTTTCTTGTGAAATCCCCCAAAGAGCATAAGATTGGTCCTTGTTTTCATCTATACCTTTTGAAATTACAAACCGGTCATTTTCCTTTCGAAGGTTTGCATAATGACCTGTAGCGATAAATTCACAATCCAATTTATCGGCCCTCCTTAGTAAGGCATCCCATTTAATATGGGTGTTGCATAAAACACAAGGATTGGGCGTACGGCCAGCAAGGTACTCATCTGTAAAATGATTGATTACATAATCTCCAAATT
>JALZND010000387.1 GCA_030857845.1 Bacteroidota bacterium
CTGTTGTTTCACGCCAGGTATATCCGGCAGAAGTATTGAATGAATTCATGCTAAAAAATTGTGTCCTGTTCAGGTGCTGTACCCCGATCCTGAAATTAGTTTTGGGGACAAATCTGCTTGAGGTTCTAAGCCTGAATGGGGCGATGAATCGGGGTATTTGAAGGTGTACTTCAGCCCCCAACTCATAGGAGGAAAACCTTTGAGGCTCATCTTGCTGTTCAGTACTTCTTCTGCGTAACTGGGTTTCATACCCTGCTGTTAAATTTAACTGTAATAGTTCTGCTCCCCGAAATGCATTCCTGTTGATAAACCTGGCTACTAATGAAGGGCCAATAAAATTATTTGATTTTGAAACTCCCTGTACCTCTGCACGGAGGGATTTACGCCTGAGCGGCGTTAGGTTGATATAGGCATTTAGCAAGCCTTCATCTTCAGCCGGCAGCTCTTCATAACGGATGTTTGCAAAACTGTATACCCCAAGGCCCATAAGCCTGCTAAGGGAAAATGTATGGTGCTGTCGTGAATAAATAGAATCTTTTTGTAAAAATATAGACCTGAATATAGGTGCAGGACGGTACTCGCCCAAAGAGCTTATAAAATAATTTCTATTATATAAAATGGTGTCGTTATTTTCGCCAGTAAGTCCTGAAACATAATTGGTATTCACATATATGTCATTTATCCTAAATTTCCTGGTGGTTTGTTCCGGAAGGTCTGGCTTCAATGCCAGGTATACATTTAATTCCCTGTTTCCAAGAGTGCTGTCCACCCTGAATATCAAGGCATCGGAAGTGAAATAATAATAACCCTGATTTTCAAGCTCTTGGTCTATCCGCTCCCTTTCTCCCCGCAATGTGTTTAGATTATAAGGGGCATTTACATCTAAAAGTGTATGTTCTTTGGACTCACGGATTATTTTTTCTATTTCGGAATCCCCATCAGGAAAAAATATTTCTTTAATGGTAAAAGGGGGATTTATGTGTACTATATATTCAATGTTTGTCTTTTTGTTTTTTGTGTTGATGTTATATTCTACTTCGGGCTCATAATGGCCATTGTTGAAAAGCCTGTTGATCATCAGGTCCTGAACCCGATCGGGTTTTACAACACTTAGAAGTATGGGTGGCTCGCCAATCCTTTTTTGAAGCCATTTCCAGATCCCTTTTGAATTGGGGCCTCCTAATAAATTATATAAGCCTAATTTAGGCCTCATCCCCAACAAAGTAAAATTAGACTCCGGGCCAGTAACATCTTCTAGCTCATCCATCAGTCTTCCCTTCTGTGGGATTGGTCCTGAAGCTTCAATTTTTATTTTTTCACCCATGTACAATGAATCGCCTTCAGGCACATGCTTGGTAATATTACACCCGGAAAAAATAAAACTAAAAAGTATTATGATAAAAAAATAATAATTCTTAAACATCAAATTATGTGTATTAACCCGTAAAAAATAGTATAATTAGTGCCAAAAATCCCCATAAATTTTTTAATTATCCGGAAATTCTTGCTTTAAATTTCGATGTAATAAAAACAAAATCAGAAGTTTAAAAAAGTATCCAAATCTTCTTCTAATATTTCTTATCGAAATATTCCTAATGTCACTTAATTATTAAAGATGATTTCTGAAAAAGTATAACAATTATTTCAATTTGAACCTGAAAAATATTTAATTCCCTTCAACTGGTGCAACATACTCTTCCCTGGAGGTCTCCAGGTCATTCGATTCGTCTTCAAGCTCTCTTTCCCTTCGGGTTTTTTTGAATAGTTCCCTAAGCCTGTTATAATCCCTTGTAAAAATTAAACCTAGACCTGTTTCTATAAGCTGGCCATCAATTACGCTTTCAAAGGTTTGCTCCCTGAAACCCCTGATCCTGTAGCGGCCATCTTCCGTTAGATTGTACTCAACGGCTATATTACCTGCTATATCACTTACCCCTTTTTGTTGCCTTGCCCTTTCACCTTCTACATCAATATTCCCACCTACCTGCACAGACATTCTATTGTCCAAAAACTGCCTGGAGATACCCACTTGGAGCTCAGTCCTTCCCGCAGCTTCCCCTGTATCCGAAAAATCATCATAGGAATCTACCCCAATATTTAGGTCAAAGCCAGAAATGTACCTGTCTGCCAACCGGTTTAACTGTTGCGTGAGCAAGCTACTCACGTTTCGTCGGGCTGCACCTTCAACACCACCCCCTCCGGCACCACCAGCTAGGGGATCCTGAGCGAGGAATGAATTTAATACAAGCAAAGCAAAAACCTGTTTATTGAGTTCTGCAACTTGTTGCTCCTGGTTTAGCTCCTGTACGTTTGCATATACAGCCCCACCTACAGCACCTCTTTGATCTTCCGGCATATCCAGGCCAAAGCTGATTAATGGGTTCATTAATTCGCCTTTCATGTTCAGGTAAACCATAAAAGGAAATTGTTGCTTAGCTTGAGGAGGGACAGCACCTTCCAACCTGCCCTCAAGGAGGTTCATTGGCGAGGTCCTAACGTTATAAATAGCTCTTATATCAACAACTGCATCCATAATGTCGCCATTCCAAACCAGGGTGCTTCCAGGGTTTATATCAAATTTCCTATTTACTACACCCATAAAAGCAAGCTGGTAGCTTCCTTCAACGATTTCATATTTCCCGGTAAGGGTCATGTCGCCTGCAGGATTGATGCCCAAGTTTAAGTTTGCTTCTCCACGGATGGCCAAAGCATCTGTTCCGGAAGGATCCATCAATACACTGAAGCTGGCATCGCGTTCCGTTCGTATGATCAAATTAAGGTTTATCCCGGAAAGTTCTGACCTTCTTTTTAAGGTATCAAAATCTGCAAAGGGATTATCCAGGCTCATGTCAACAAATTCAACGATACCTTCCATCTCTGCGATTCCCGCTTCACCTACCGGGATGATCAGCGTCATGTCAGTTCCATTTTTAATATTAATATCACCTTCAATAACCGGAAGGGCCAAAGAACCTCGTAATGAAATATTGCTGTCAAGGATAAGGCTCCCAAAATATATATCATCATTTGCAGCTTCAGATGTATTGATCACCCTAAAATTCCTGCTTCTGAAATCAAGCCCTAATTGAAAATCGGAAAAATTTTCCGTGGTAATTGCCCCTGTAATGACAGCTGGGTTATTGTTAGCATCAACCATACGAAAGTTCGGGAATGTAATACCTTGTTCGTCAAAAACAATCCTTTCATTTTCAAGCCTAAAATAATTGTTGAGCATAGCAAGATTAAATGCAGCCTTTACAAATCGCAGTTCCCCTCGAACCTCTGGTGCTTCAGTATTCCCTCCAACAGTCAATTGGCCTTGTAAAGCACCTGTAAGGTCTGTTAGCTGCCCTGCAGTATATGCCTCCAAAGTAGGCAGGCTTAAATTTTCTATGTTGACAGTGAAATCCAATGCCCCTGGTGCACCTTCAGCTTCAGCAACAATATAATTACCTGTTACATTTACCTGGTTTCCAGTACCAGATATTTGAACGCCAATATCATATTGATTTAAATTTGGATTGGAAGCCTTTATGGCAATATTGCCCAAGGTGTCTTCTTTAAAACTAAAGTTCCTGATGTTAAGATCTGAAGTAAAAGCAAAAGCCTCTTTCTGGTTGTCTATTAAAACATTGCCATTTAATTCACCCGTAACCAGGTTTTCATCCCTTTCAATCATTTTTGATATGACTGCTATATTAAAATTTTGAAATCCTACTTCCAGGTCGAGATTTGGCCTTGAATTTAGGGAGAATATCTGGCCCTTTC
>JALZND010000078.1 GCA_030857845.1 Bacteroidota bacterium
CAGCATCCTGTCAATAATCCTTATTGATTCATTGATTCCATTAATTTTCCAAAAAAACTTTCAATTTTGGCCCTCTTCAATTTTGTATAGAAGCAAGCCTGTATAAGTTCCGCATAATAAATTGCCTGGTTTGCATTTCAGCTCTTTAAAAATCCAAACGCCATGATGATCAGGTATTTTACGGTAATATATTATTTCAAAAGGTTCTTTGAGAGTGCTACACCAGCAAATTGCCTCCAATCTTCTGCGGGTTGTACACCTGGCACTGAGAGTTTATGAGAATCAACTAAATAGCTTGGATGACAAGTACCTGTCTCCCCTATCACAAATTATACAGACCACATTACCTTTTTCTATTTTTTCTATCAATTTCAATGCTGCTGCTAAGGCACCTCCACTGCTCATGCCGGCAAAAACCCCTTCTTCACGTGCCAATCTCCTTGTCATTGCGGTTGCTTCTTTATCATTAACATCTATGATTTGATCTACACGTTCTTTTTCAAAGATCTTTGGTAAATATGCTACAGGCCACCTTCTTATCCCCGGGATTTGAGAACCTTCTATTGGCTGGACCCCTACTATTTGTACTTCAGCATTTTTTTCTTTCAAGAACCTTGAAACTCCCATGATAGTACCCGTAGTACCCATTGATGACACAAAATGGGTAACACCACCAGCGGTATCCTTCCATATTTCAGGCCCTGTTCCATAATAGTGGGCCAGGTAATTATCGGGATTGGCAAATTGATTTAGCATATAGTACCCTCCCTTGGCAACTTTATCCCTGGTGTAATCAATCGCTTCTTCCATAGAACCTTTTTCTGAAGTAAGTATAACTTTAGCACCATATGCTTCCATGGTCATGATCCTTTCCCGGGTAGCATTTTCTGGCATTACCAATTCTATTTCTATCTGAAAAAGTTTTGCTATCATCGCCATTGCTATTCCTGTATTTCCACTGGTGGCTTCAATCAGCTTCATTCCAGGTTTCAGGTCTCCCCTGTCAATAGCGCCCTTTACCATCTGATAAGCAGCGCGGTCTTTAACACTCCCTGCAGGATTATGGCCTTCTAGTTTGCCATACAATTTCACCCCAGGATTTTTGTTGATCACATTCAACTCAACCAAGGGAGTATTTCCTATAAAATCTAATAATGATGCCATCGTAAAAAAATAAAAAACCAAATTTACATACTATCTTTTTGTGATCAAACCCAATTACTCAACATAACTATTTATAGAATATGTAATTTCATGGTCCATACAAGTTAAGTAATACTGGTATTAAATAGTTTATTTAAAAACTTAAAATGGGTGGAGGTATTTCAGATTTTATTATGCAAAAAATGAAATAAGTATAAAATAGGCAATTAAGGAAGATTTTCCAGTTGTGTATAATTTATTGATTAGCTGCTTAAAGGATATTTCTTTATTTGTTGAAACTTGAAATTAGAAGTAGGAATATATACAGCCATTACTTTTTACTTCAATTTAGAAGTTAAGCCTTCATATTCCTGTCCTAATAATGTAATTACAGGGAGCCATCTTCTCAAGTAAGCGCTATTAGAATGTCATCCATTTTTACATAATTAACCTGAGATAAAGCGCTTGAAGAATTTTAAATATACCATAACAAATCAATCCCACTGCCATTGCGGCTAAAGGACCTGCACCAAAATCGGTGGCGACCACACCTAAAGCACCATCGGTTCCACTAACTTCATTTTCGTTTCCATTCATCGCAGCCTTCAAAAACATGTAAGCTATAAGGCACCAAACAAGTCCCCTTGCTACAGAGCCAACTGCACCAGCCCTTACCACGAGGTTCCTATAATCAGGGTTTATCTGATTTTCCTTAAGGTTTTTCTTATATTTACCGGATAATCCTTTATAGATTTGCTGTAGACCACGAAAAAAAATTATTGCTGCAATAACCCCAACAATCCATTGCCCGAAAGGAAGATCTAGAACTTTTGATATTAAATCTCTCTGTGAACTGCCTGAACCACTTTTTACAATTCCAAAAAATATGGCGCGGAAAGCATAAAATGATATACTGAGGTAAACAAATGCACTTATGGCATAACCTGCCCTGGTCAAAATTCCTTTAATGTTGTTTCCATGATCGTGAGGATCTTTTACAGCTTCAATGATTCTCCAAAGTACATATCCTAACATGCCTAAGGCAACAATTCCCAATAAAACGGATCCAAAAGGTTGCGATAGTATTTTATTCAGTATGTTAGTCCTTCCAGTACTTGAAGTGGATTCACTTCCTACGGCTGCCATAAAAGCTATTATACCTGTCAAACAATATACTACACCTTTTGCAGCATAACCGAAGCGCGCGTAATTAATAAACCATTTGGTTTGTTTTCTTGATAGGGTAAGGTTCATAGATAAAAAAATAAGGATACCCACCTTTACGCTATAACAAAAGGGTTGTTTCGATCGACCGAAGAATATATTTTAAAAAAACTTTAGAAAATGGAAACATGTTTTAAAAAACCCTATAATTAAGAGCTTTTTATAAAATTGAATAACTTCTGGGTCATTATAAACCAATTACCTGTAATAATGGTTTAATGGTGTGGAGGTTAATTAAAGTATATACTGAATACAAAATAAAATATTATTTTTTAAAACCCCTTCTTTACCATGAATGATAAAGATGTTTTTAAAAATAGACAAATAATGCAGGGAAGCCCGCATTAGATTTAAATGATTTTGTTGTTATCGAAAAGAAATTCCTTAATTTTGTTTATTAATTGAAGTTAAAAAAAAATATTATGATCAATACAATTTCAAGGTTCAAGCCTGGGGTTTTATCTGGTGATGCTGTACAGGAACTTTACAAGTACGCCAATGAAAATGATTTTGCAATCCCTGCGGTAAATGTTACAGGTACCAATACGGTAAATGCCGTACTGGAAACTGCCAAGGCAGTCAACTCTCCTGTTATCATACAATTTTCTAATGGTGGTGCGCAATTTTATGCAGGAAAAGGATTGTCTAATGAAGGACAAGCGGCGGCAATTGCAGGTGCTGTTTCTGGTGCACAGCATATACACATTATGGCCGAGCGTTATGGCGTACCTGTGGTGCTTCATACCGACCATGCCGCAAAAAATCTTTTGGGTTGGATAGATGGGCTTCTTGATGCTGGCGAGAAATTTTTTGAGCAGAATGGAAAGCCTCTTTACAGCTCGCACATGCTTGACCTTTCTGAGGAAGAACTCGAGGAAAATATCCATACCTGCTCTAATTATCTTACCAGGATGAACAAGATTGGAATGAGCATAGAAATTGAACTAGGGGTTACAGGGGGCGAGGAAGATGGTGTCGACAACACAGGCATCGATAGTTCAAGGTTGTACACACAACCAGAAGAAGTTGCCCATGCTTATGAAATTTTAAACAAGATTTCTTCAAGGTTTACCATCGCTGCTGCCTTTGGCAATGTGCATGGGGTTTATAAACCAGGTAACGTTACTTTGAAACCAGAAATACTTAAAAAATCACAGGAATACATCCAAAAGAAATTTAATACCGGCCACAATCCAGTAAATTTTGTATTCCATGGTGGTTCAGGATCTTCAAGGGAACATATCAGGGAGGCTATTGAATATGGGGCCATAAAAATGAATATTGATACAGATATGCAATGGGCATTCTGGGAAGGCCTTAAAAACTTCTATGAAGGCAAAAAAGATTATTTACAAGGTCAAATCGGAAATCCTACTGGCGAAGACAGCCCGAACAAAAAATATTACGACCCAAGGGTGTGGTTAAGGGAAGGGGAAAAAACTTTCATCCAACGCTTAAAAGGTGCGTTCGAAGATTTAAATGCTTTGAACAGGAATACTTAAAATTCCCAGCATCCATTTCTTTATAATAATTGCCTAAACACCTCAACAATTTGAGGTTTTTAGGCTTTTTTTGTTAATAAAGAATAAATGGAGTTGTTTAAGCAAAAAGTTTATTACCATCAAAATCTGTTGATCAAAGATCCCATACCTTAAATAATTCATGGAAGACCCAATGCAAGAAAACAAGTGGTATATTTTAAAAGAAGACAAGGAAGAACGAAAGTTAAAAATCAATATATACCAGATCTTTACCAGGTTGTTTGGGAATAAGGTGCAAGCCAATATCCCTTATGGCACAATAGAAGAAAATGGCGTAGGGAAATTTAATGATATTACAGAAAAAGCCTTGCAGGAAATAAAGGCATTAGGTATTTCGCATGTTTGGTATACGGGAATAATTGAACATGCTTTGCTTACAGATTATACAGCATATGATATCCCTATGGATGATGCCGATGTAGTAAAAGGGCGGGCAGGGTCTCCTTATGCAATTAAAGATTATTATGATGTCAATCCGGATCTTGCTGTTGAAGTTGATAAAAGGATGCAGGAATTTGAATACCTTTTACGGAGGACCCACGAACAACAATTAAAAGTCATTATTGATTTCGTTCCCAACCATGTTGCCAGGTACTATAAATCGGATGTAAAACCAGAAAATATAGAAGATTTAGGAGAAGGAGATAATAAATCTATAAGCTTCGATCCAAACAATAATTTTTATTATTTGGTGGGGCATAAATTTGAGGTTCCCAAAGATTATAAACCACTTGGCAAATTACCTTTTATACATAAGGATGGATTTTTTAATGAAGATCCAGCAAAAGCAACTGGCAATGACTTGTTTACCCATCAACCCTGTGTAAATGATTGGTTTGAGACGGTAAAGCTTAATTATGGAAAAAATTATCATTTCAACACACAACATTATAGCCCTATCCCAGCCACCTGGTTAAAAATGCGGGAAATTTTAATGTATTGGGCAGGAAAAAAAATTGATGGGTTTCGGTGTGATATGGCTGAAATGGTGCCAGTTGAATTTTGGCAATGGGTGATCCCTGAGATAAAAAAATATTCCCCTGAAATAATTTTTATTGCAGAAATATATAATCCCCAACAATACCACAATTATATCTATCAAGGAAAATTTGATTTTTTATATGATAAAGTGCAGCTTTATGATACCCTGAGAAATATAATTACAAAAAAAGATACGCCCGATAACCTTAAAAATACCTGGCAATTCCTAAGGGGAATCAATAAGCATATGTTGCGTTTCCTTGAAAACCATGACGAACAAAGGATTGCATCCTCACAATTTTGTGGCGATCCATTTAAGGCCTTGCCCGCTTTTGCTGTATCTGCCTTATTATTCACGGGACCGGTAATGATTTATTTTGGTCAGGAAGTTGGTGAAGAAAGTGGTGGCGACGCAGGTTTTAGTGGCGATGACGGCAGAACAACAATATTTGATTATTGGGGTGTAGGGCAACATCAAAAATGGATGAATAATGCGAAATTTGATGGAGGTGGACTCAGGGATGACCAAGTTGTATTGAGGGATTTTTACAAGGCAATACTCAATCTTAAATTAAAATATCCGGCTTTTTATGAAGGGGATTTTCTTGACCTTCATACATTAAATAGAAACTTTAATAAAGAAGATTATTCTACTGATATATACAGTTTTATACGATTTTTTGAATACGAGAAAATACTAGTTTTAACAAATTTTAATCATGAAGGTAAAGCTATAAAATTGTCTTTGCCTACTGAAGCTTTAGAGGTGTTAAAAATTGCTCCAGATAAAAAATACATGTTCAAAACGCTATTCTCCTTCGGCAAACAAAATACTGAAATGACCCAGGAAATCATTTTTAATCGTCAGCAGCCTTTCCTGCTTGATATTTATTTGGATAAATATGAAGTGCATATAATACAGATATTGGAAGTGTAATTTAAGTTTTACATTTTTAAACATAGCTATAAGTATCAAACAGTCATTCACTTCAGATTCAAACTTCAGCATTCCAAGGCCATGCAGGCCTAGTTTCCTTGACGCCGCTGCTTTTTATTTTAAGGACTTCAGGCTCTTGAAATGCCAATGGAATAAAAAGAGGCGGCTTTCAAGAAAACTGGAAAGTGAAAAATCAGTCAAAAAAACTTAATCATTTAAATAAGGCTATTATTGGCGAATTAAGGAACTAAAGTAAAAGTATTTCCACACTCTAACACACACGCACACCCAAACTGGCTTACAAGTAAACTGGAAAGTGAAAGCCATTCTACACCAACTTTATCTTTTAGATAAAGCTATTAAGGGCAACAAAAGTAGCCAATTGTAAAAAGTAAAAGCTTGGAACGGGAAGCTGCGCGTGAGCCCGGGGGATTTGGCTGGTGCGGCGGTTTGGGGGGACCGGGTTGGCTTCAGCGTAAGGCAACGTTTGGAGGAACTTAATTATAATCTTTTCCGTCAGTTTCCAACTTCAGCACTCCAAGGCCATGCAGGCTTAGTTTCCTTGACGCCGCTGCTTTTAATTTTAAGTACTTCAAGCTCTTGTTATGCCCATGGAATAAAACGAGGCGGCTTTAAATAAAACTGGAAAGTGAAAATCAGACAAAAATACTTATTCATTTAAATAAGGCTATTATTTAGGAATAATAGAAATTAATGTAAAGGTTTCCCACACTCAAACACACACTCACTCCCAAACTGGCTTACAAGGAAACTGGAAAGTGAAAATCAGATAAAAAAACCTTAAGCATAAGCTGCCACAGGTTCTTTTCTTCCAAATTTATCCAGCATTTGATAATGAGACTTCAATGCATCAATAAACGTAATGTTTTCATTGTATGGAAGATTGAATTCATGGGCTGTTTTTTCAACAATGGGTGAAATATTGATATAATGAACGTGACAAATGTGTGGAAACAAATGATGTTCAACTTGTAAATTTAAACCTCCGCAAAGGAAGTTTGCCAACCAGCTCTTCCTGGAAAAATTTGCTGTAGTACGCATTTGGTGAATTGCCCAAGCTTCTTCAATATTTCCTTCTTCGTTTGGAAATGGAAAGGTAGTTTCTTCCACAACATGTGCGAGCTGAAATACAAGCCCTAAAACAAGCCCCTGTGCTATATGGTACATTAAAAAACCAATTAAAAATTGCCACCAAGTGATATCCAGTACAATCAATGGGATGATAATAAAAACAGCATAGTTTAACAACTTAAAAAAGAAAAGATTAAAATATTCGATTTTGGGATGTTTGGTATTGTCGTACTGCCCAATTTTTGGTTGAAAAAACTTCACGTAATCTTTTCTTAATACCCATGAAAGTGAAGCCAAACCATAAAGAAGGAAAGCATAATATTTTTGGTATTTCATTATAGGTTTATGCTCATCTTCAGGAGAAAGACGCACCAATCCAGGGGCTACTTCAATATCTTCATCGTGCCCTGGTATATTGGTATAGGTATGGTGCACTACATTATGGGTAATGCTCCATACATAAGCATTTGCACCCAATAAATTAAATACAAGGCCCAGGGATTTGTTTACGATTTTATTTTTTGAATATGCTCCGTGAATGGCATCATGGGCTACATTAAAACCATTGAAAGCGGAAAACATGCCCAGTAATATAGCCAAAGCCAACATGGTCCACGGACCGAATTGGTTACTGATAATCAGGCCATAAATAATAAACAGCCCCCCAAGGAAGAAGACAGTTTTAAAAACCATTTGGCCATTGGCATTCTTTGATATATTGTTTTCCCTGAAATATGAATCAACTCTTTTTCTTAATGTTGCGTAAAATAAGGACCTTTCTTTATCAATAAATTTCAATTTTTCTTGGGCTACTGTCATACAATATTATTCAATTGGTGTTTTAAGGATCAATCGTGATTTTTATCTTCCTAATTTTTATTTGATTCAAAAATAATGGATACTTTGCAATAAGGATGATACCTTATAAAAAGCAGATTCTGATCTATTTGTTTATTTTTAAAAAAAAATCATAACACTATTGTTAAAATCTAAATTTTACTTTAGGCTCAAATTTAATTGAACTTAATTCAATAAAAAATATTTTAACAATCAACATTTGTAAATTGCCACAAAAACAATAGAATTTCAGAAAATATAATTCAAAATTAAACAATTCCCAAACCTATCAACCTACAATGCCCCTCATTCGTTCCTCTACATATAAATCTCCCTTCTTTTTATTCAACAAACATCTTCAAACAATAATCCCTGCATTGTTTAGGCGGGTAAAGGATGTAGCATATAGCAGGGAAAGAATTGAAACGATAGACCACGATTTTCTGGATTTGGATTGGGTCTTGAACCCTTCAAATAAACTTGCAATTATTTCACATGGCTTGGAGGGCGATAGCAACAGGCCTTACGTGAGAGGTCTTGCAAAAGCACTTAAAGAAGTTGGTTATGAAGTTCTTGCCTGGAATTTCAGGGGCTGCAGCGGGGAAGTCAACAAACAATTAAGGTTTTACCATAGTGGTGCAACAGATGACCTTGAGCAGGTTATTGACCATGCGTTAAAGAAAAAAAATTATAGAGAAATAATACTTGCAGGCTTCAGCCTTGGGGGCAACTTAACCTTAAAATTTCTTGGAGAGAAAGGTGGAAATATCCCACCTCAAATAAAAAAAAGCATTGTTTTTTCAGTACCCCTTAATTTGCATTCAAGCTGCCTGCAGATTTCAAAACCAGGCAATTTTATTTATTCTAAGAGGTTTTTGAATAGGCTAAAGAAAAAGATTGAAGAAAAATCATTGATCCTACCGGACAAACTGAGTATTGCAGGATACCAAAAAATAAAAAATCTCAAGGATTTTGATGATGTATATACAGCACCACTGCATGGTTTTAAAGATGCTGTGGAATATTATGAAGCATGCAGCGCTATAAATTTCCTGGAGCGTATTTCAATTCCAACATTAATAGTGAATGCCAAAAATGACCCTTTCCTTTCCACAGATTGCTTTCCCCATGATTTACTGGAACACCATCCTTTTGTACATTTTGAATCCCCAAAACAAGGCGGTCATTGTGGGTTTTATTCAAAAAACATCAATGGCCTTTATTGGTCAGAAATCAGGGCATTGCAATTCATTTTCCAAGGAACCTGAAAACAAAGGAATATTTATTTACCAACTTTAAAATACCCTAGCCTTAAATTCAGTTTTATCACAGGGATAAATTTTATAAAAGACTTTCCTATCAAGAGTATAATGCTTAAATTTAAAACTAAAATTTTAAAAAAAAGAGCATATGTGTGGCAGATATTCATTAACAGCCAAAGCAGAAACATTAGCACAAAGATTCAATATTGAAGTAGGGGAAAATTACCATGCAAGGTACAATGCGGCACCTTCCCAGATTCTTCCAATCATTACAAGTGAAAACCCCGAAGGATTTTCATTATTTTTTTGGGGTGTAGTGCCTGAATGGTCAAAAAATAAAGCGATAAGCCCCAAATTTTATAATGTAAGGGCTGAAATGATTAAGGAAAAAACCTCATTGAGAAATGCTTTGCAAAGCAGAAGGTGTATTATACCTGCCGATGGCTTTTTTGAATGGAAGAGCATCAGTAAAAAAAGTAAAGTTCCTTATCGCGTAACCTTACAAAACAAAGAGATTTTTGCATTTGCTGGACTTTGGGAGGAGTATGAAAATGAAAGTAGTGAAATGGTTCACACCTTTACAATTATCACTGCCGCTGCTACGGCTGCCATGTCAGAACTTAGTGATAGGATGCCAGTAATTTTAAGCCCTGAAGCTGAAAAAGTATGGTTAAATGAATCTTCAGGCATTGAAGATCTGATAAACGTTCTTCATCCAGCAGAAAACATTGATTTCCACACAGTTTCTGCCCTGGTAAATTCAGAACAAAATGATAGGCCCGAAGTTATCAGGCCGGCACCAGCTATAGATCAATTTGGAAACTACACATTATTTTCTTAATTTTTTTCAAATATTTATCTCAAATATCTTCTTGTTATTTACCTTTTAAACAAATAGGAATAATCTTTAATTTTTATATGATGTAGATATTTTATCGTTCTTATTACAATCTTTGGAAAAACGATCCCGGCGAAAAGTAATTCCGTAATTAAGAATGTTTGTAACAATTAAATTCCAGCATGTTCCGTAGATTTTTTATCCTCATCATTTGTATAAAATTATTCTTAAACCCTTCCGAATTATTTGGACAGGAATCAGCACCCGGGATAATTATAACCTGCCCGGCTGCCCATGATTCAGATGCACATTCTTATATAGATCCCCAAATTGTCCCGGCCAATGCAAGGACCACTGAATCCGCAACATTTATTGTTGATTATATAGGTTTTTCCGAGGAGGCACAAATTGCGTTTCAACATGCGGTTAATATTTGGCAAACAAAAATACATTCTTCTGTTCCTATTAGGATCCGTGCTACATGGAAGAGCCTGGAAACTAGTGTATTGGGTTCGGCGGGGGCAACTACTGTGTACAGAAATTTTGACGGTGCCCCAAAAATGGATACATGGTATCCAGTTGCTTTGGCAGAAAAACTATCCAGGCAAGAGCTCAATGGCCCTCTTGTCGCAGATATTGTAGCAGATTTTAACAGTGATGCCAAATGGTACCTAGGAACAGACGCCAGGCCTCCTGCTGGCATCACAGATTTTGTTACTGTTGTTTTGCACGAGATTGCACATGGCCTGGGTTTTGTGTCCAGTATGGATGTAAGCAATGGGCAAGGGAGCTGGGGCACTTCAAATTTTCCGCTTACTTATGATCATTTCTTGGAAAACAACAGTGGCCAAAACCTAGTGAACACGCCTTCTTTCACAAATCCATCTACAGCTTTAGGCAATCAGCTTATCAGCAACAATATATTTTTTCGTGGACCTGTAATAGCTAACAGGCTATCGCTACGACCAAAAATTTATGCACCTTCCCCTTATGATATTGGCTCAAGCATTTCGCATTTAGATGAAAGTACCTATCCTACAGGAAGCCCTAACTCTCTGATGACCCCCAAGATAGGGCGTGCCGAGGCAATTCATGAACCAGGGCAGATCGTTTTGGAGATGTTTGCAGAAATGGGATGGCAAAGTACCTATATTGATATTTCCGGAAATAAAGATGTAGAAGATTTTTTGCAGCCAATAAGTATCAAAGCAAAAATTTTTACAGAAAATTCAATAAGGCAAGAGACTTTAATTTTATATTATTCCACCAACAATTTTGCAACTACTACTCAGGTAGTCATGCAGCCTACAGATACGCCTAAAGAATATGTTGCCAATATTGCTGCAACTGTATCAAACATTACCATTAGCTATTATATAAGAGTCAGAGATAATTTTAACCGGGAATTTTCGACACCTTCCAATGCACCTCAAAGCTATCACCAGATTAGGGTTGGCCCTGACTTTGTTCCTCCAATTATAAACCATGACCCATTAGAATATATTTTTATAAACGAGCTCGTTGCTACAGTTTCAGCCATAATTACCGATAATGTAGGTATCAGGGATGTTACGGTAGAGTATTCAATTAATGACAGATCGCAGCA
>JALZND010000079.1 GCA_030857845.1 Bacteroidota bacterium
CCCCAGAGTCCAAAACCTGGTGACAATTTTAGATTCATGCAATCCAATTTTTTGATAATGATGGTGCAGCGGTGACATCAAGAAAATCCTTCTGCCTTCGCCATATTTCTTTTTAGTATATTTAAAATAAGATACCTGTATCATTACAGATAATAATTCTACCAGGAACACCCCGCATAATATTGGCAACAGCAATTCTTTCCTTACCGCCAGACCTAAAACAGCTATAATACCACCTAAAGATAGGCTGCCTGTATCACCCATAAAAACATTGGCAGGAAAAGAATTGTACCATAAAAAACCTACACAAGCCCCTACAAAAGCAGTACAAAATATTACTAGCTCCCCGGAGTTGGGTATAAACATGATCCCTAAATATTCGGAGAAAATGGCGTTTCCTGATAAATAAGCAAATATTGCTAATGTGAGCCCAATGATAGCCGAAGACCCCGCAGCCAATCCATCTATTCCGTCAGTAATGTTTGCGCCATTTGAAACAGCAGTTACAATAAAAATCACCCACATTACATACACTAACCAGGTGTATTCATCGCTTACAAATGGCAGCAAATTTTTATAATATAATTCATTGTTTTTCACAAAGGGTATTGTTGTCTTGGTTGACTTTACATCTTCAAAACTAACAGGAGCATCCATGATCCCTTCTGAAACAGAAATGGGATTATTAAATTCACGGACAACAACATCGTCATGGAAAAATAAAGTGAGACCAACTATGAGGCCTAGGCCTATTTGGCCAAAGACTTTAAATTTTCCTGCAAGGCCTGCTTTGTTCTTTTTGAAGACCTTAATATAGTCATCCAGGAAACCTATAAGGCCCATCCAAACAGTGGAAATAAGAAGTAAGATTATATAGATATTATCAAGTTGTGCGAATAAAAGTGTAGGTATAACAATGGCAGAAATAATAATTATACCTCCCATAGTAGGAGTACCTTTTTTTTGCAATTGACCTGCCAAGCCAAGGTCACGGATGTCTTCACCGACTTGCTTTTTTCGTAAAATATTTATCAGTTGCTTACCAAATGTAATGGTAATCAACAGCGACAAAACAGTCGCCATACTAGCCCTGAAGGAGATGTATTGAAAAACACCTGCCCCAAAAAAGTCATATTCCCTTTCTAAGTAATCAAATAAATAATATAGCATATTAAATTTTCAAAACGTTAATAATTGATTATTTGAATTAGAAAGTTCCATTAGATATTTCTTCAAAGCTGTTCAATTTATATATCTTACTTATGTAATGTATTTAACATTTCAATCAATATTTGCTTGTCATCAAAGTCATATTTTACTCCTTTTATTTCCTGGTAATTTTCATGTCCTTTCCCGGCAATCAGGATGATATCTTTTGCTTTTGCCATTTCGCAAGCCTTTTTTATCGCATTCCGCCTGTCAACAATAACTTCTGTTTTTTTGGAATTTGTTGGGCTTACACCCGATTCCATATCTTTCAGGATATCTTCAGGTTCTTCAAACCTTGGGTTATCAGAGGTTAGTATTACTGAAGAGCTGTATTTACAAGCTATTTCTGCCATTACGGGCCTTTTTTCTTTGTCCCTGTTGCCACCGCATCCTATCACGGTAATTACTTGTTCTATACCAGTCCTTAAGGTTTTGATAGTTTCGAGTACATTTTCCAGGGCATCGGGAGTATGGGCATAATCAACAATACCGGTGATTCCGGTAGCAGAAATAACCTGCTCGAACCTTCCGGTAGCTGGCGGAATATCGGAAAGCAAAGTCAGCACATCCATTGGGTCTTCGTCCAAAAGGGTTGCCACGCCATAAACTGCCAATAAATTATAAGCATTGAAGTCACCTATAAGCTTAAACCATATGTTTTTATTTTCAATTTCAAGCTCTAGCCCTTGCATTGTGTTGTTTAACACCTTTGCCTTAAAATCGCTCATTGATTTTAGGCTGTAAGTTTTTTTGAAGGCTTTGGTATTTTGAAGCATCACCATGCCTCGTTTATCATCTGTATTTACCAATGCAAACGACCCAGCTGGCAGCTCATCAAAGAGTCTCTTTTTTGCTGCTATATAAGCTTCAAAGGTTAGGTGATAGTCTAGGTGATCGTGGGTAATATTTGTAAAAACTGCAACTTTATAAGAAATCCCCCTGATGCGCTCCTGTACAATTGCATGAGAACTTACCTCCATAAAACAATGGGTACATCCTTCCTGTACCATCTGGGAAAGCAGCTCATTGAGTTTTATGGCATCCGGGGTGGTATGTGTTGCTGGAATTACCCTTTCGTTTATCTTATTATTTACTGTCGAGATGAGCCCTGTGTTATACCCCAGGTTCCTGAACAGATTGAATAATAATGTAACCGTAGTAGTTTTTCCGTTGGTGCCTGTAACACCTACCATTGTCAATTTTGAAGAAGGATTGCCCCAAAAATTAGAAGCAATTGTACCTAAAGACCTTGCACTGTTATCAACACTTATGTAGGTAATGCCTTCAAGTAGATTTTCCGGCATCACTTCACAAACTATTGCTTTGGCGCCCTGCTCTATTGATTTTTGAATGAATTTATGCCCATCAGAAACTGTACCGCTTACTGCGATGAACAAACTCCCTAGCTTTACTGTCCTTGAATCTAAGCAAATATGGTCCACTTCCAGGTTCATATCGCCTGACACAGAAATCAGGGAAACTTTGTACAATATGTCTTTAAGTACAGCCATCAGCTTAATTTAATTGTTATAATACTGCCATCCAAAGCTTTGCTCCCAGGTGGTTGTGATTGTTCTTTTACCCTGCCCCTTCCCTGGTAAATTACCCTCATCCCTTTGTTTTCAAGTAGGTAAAGGGCGTCTTTTAAAGTCATTCCTTTTACGTCAGGTACTTTATCTAATTCCAATTTCCTGCTTGTCCATGAAACTGCATTACCGCTATTTTCTGCACCAACCCATTCTTCGTTACTTGTGGAATGGTTTCTAATCCCCAACTGATTACACAGAAACCTTAAGTCCTCATGGTTACCAGCATAAATAGAAGGTCGGTTGATCCGAGGTGCTTGGTTATTTTTTGGGAATGGGCTGTGCATTTTTAAATCACGGGCGTATATTTTGTCTGCTATTTCTTTAAATACAGGTGCTGCCACATCACTTCCAAACTGCTTGATTCCTTTTGCATCATTGATTACAACAATACAGCTATACCTGGGCCTGTCGGCGGGGAAATACCCGGCAAAAGAAGCGTAATAACTCTTGACATATTTTCCTTCACTCAATATACGTGCTGTACCCGTTTTGCCTGCTACTTTATAATGTGTATCACGGATATTTTTAGCTGTACCATTTTCAACAACACCTTCCAATAAAATTTTAATTTTCTTCAAAGTTTCTTCCGAACAAATCCTTTCGTTGATCACGGCAGGCTGGTAAAGCTCTTTCAACTGGTCTGCCTTAAAAGCTTTCCTGACAATGATAGGTTGTATAAATTTGCCATTATTTGCTACAGCATTATAAAGTGCCAATGTTTGCAAGGGTGTTACCTCTACTTCATAACCAATGGAAATCCACGGCAGGGATGTGCCGCTCCAGGACGGATCATTTGTATTTTTAATTTTTGGAATGGCTTCTCCTATCATTTGAAAACCCAAAGGCCTTGCAAGTCCCAAAGCATATATGTGGTCGATATACCTTTGTGGGTCATGGCCAAAATGAAAATTTACCAACTTGGAGATGGCGATATTAGAAGATTTTTCAAAAGCTTCTTTAATTGTTATCTTTCCATAACCACCGGGTTTTGAATCACGCATTACCCTGTCATAAAACAGAAAACCTCCTTTGCCTGTATCAATGGTATCTTCCAGGTTGATCTTCGCATCTTCCAACAGCGCAATCATGGAAGCCAGCTTAAAGGTAGAACCTGGCTCTGTAGAGCCCTGGCTTGCCACAGCATAATTATATCGCTCAATATATTGTCCTTGAGAATTTCGACTCAGGTTTGAAATAGCCTTGATTTCTCCCGTTTCAACCTCCATCACCACTACACATCCATAATCTGCCTCATATTCTTTTAACCTGCGCAGCAGTGCCGATTCAGCTACATCTTGCAAATTTATGTCTATGGTTGTTTCAATATCATACCCTTCCACTGGTTTTACTTCATTTCCGGTATAAACAGGCTTCCAGTTATTGCCGGCCATTTTCTGGTACAATGCCATCCCATCTTTGCCGGACAGCTGTTCGTTGAAGCTGTATTCAAGCCCACGGCTGTAACCATCTTCATGGATAAAACCAATTGTCCTGAACCCTAATTGTGAAAATGGCCTGACTCTTTTATCAACTTTTTCAAAAATGACACCGCCTTTATGGCGTCCTTCACGGAAAATAGGCCAGGAGGCCATTAATTTCTTTTCCTGGTAGTTGATCTGTTTGCTGTTTAATGCCAGGTACATTTTTTTCCTTAACCTTGCATCATTTATTTTTCTTTTATATTCAGTTTTGCTTTTGTCTTTAAAGTGCCTGGAAAGCAGGTGCGCCAAAGAATCAATGCCGTATGCATATATATCATCGGAAGCAATGGAGGGGTCAAGGGCCACTTTATAAACAGGCAGGGAAGTGGCCATCAGGCTGCCGTTGTCAGAGTAAATATTTCCACGGGTAGCTTTCACTACCCTATGTTGCAAACCAATTTCTTCAGCCATTTTTTGCCACTTATGGCCATCTACAAACTGAATAATAATTATTTTTGTAACAATAGCCATAGCAAAAAGGAAGATCAGCAAAAATGCCAGCCTTACCCTTAATAATATGGAGTTTTTAATATTCACCTTCTTTTATTACAATTTTATTTGGTGGTGTTGAACTTTCATATAAACCAATTTTTTCTACCTTACTAGCCACTTCAGATTGCTTGCTATCAACCATATAATCTGCTTTTAAAGTGGTAAAGTCTGCCCTCAGGTCTTCCACTTCAACCTGGGCTTTTGCAATATTCCTAATGGTTTTTTCTGCATAGTGGCTGTTGCCTATGTAGAAAATACCAATAGCTGTAACATGCAAAATATAGGGGAGGTACTTTACGGGAAGGCCATCTTCAAACACGGCGTCCACTTTAAAGTTATCTTCCAGGAAAGTAAACAAATTCCCTTTTTTCTTAACTGTTACTTTTTGTTTATTATAATTTTTTGCCATAACTGGAAAAAATAATACTGTTCATGAAAATTGTGGCTTGTAAACCCTCAGCCTGGACCATAGGGAAACTAAGATTTTTATCGTACACTTTATTTTGCAGATACTGTTTATACTTTTTCTGCTATTCTTAATTTTGCACTTCTTGCCCTATTGTTAGCTTTAATTTCGGCTTCCGTTGGGGAAACAGGTTTTCGTGTAATGGCTCTCAGTGGGCGCAATTGGTTCCCAAAAAAATCTTTTTCAACTTCACCATGGAATTTCCCCATATTAAAAAAATTCTTGACCATCCTGTCCTCCAGGGAATGGTAAGATAAAACAACAATCCTTCCACCTGGCGCCAATACTTCCAGGCTCTGCATCAACAAATCTTCCAAAGCTTTTATTTCGTCATTAACTTCAATCCTTAGCCCCTGAAATACCTGGGCATAATATTTAAATTCCCTGTTTCGGGGAGCCAGTTTTTCCAATATTGATTTAAGGTCTTGTATGGATTTGATGGCACCCCTTGACCTTGCAGAAACAATTGCCGCGGCAAGGGTTTTGGCATTTTTTACTTCGCCGTACATACCTAAAACCTTATGAAGCTCAGCTTCAGGATATTCATTGACGACGTCCATAGCCGTCCGGGAGGCTTTTTGATCCATCCGCATGTCCAGGTCAGCATCAAACCTGGTAGAAAAACCCCGCTCGGCTACATCAATCTGATGAGATGATATGCCCAGGTCAGCAAGGATACCATCCACCTGCTTTACACCGTGCAGTTTCAAATACCGCTTCAGGTACCTGAAATTTGCCTGAACAAAGGTAAAATTTGCAGAACCTATTTCTTCTGCTTTTACCCTAGCATCATCATCCTGGTCAAACGACAAAAGTTTTCCGGCTTCAATCCTTTCCAATATCGCTTTTGAATGCCCACCGCCTCCAAATGTCACGTCCACATAAGTCCCCTCAGGCTTAATGTTAAGCCCTTCAAGACATTCGGTTAGCATGACCGGTATGTGGTATTCCATAGTTTCGACCAATGTCATTCTTCGTTTAAGTATTTTTGCGCCAAGGCTGAAAGCTCTGACGGATCTTTTATTAAAAATTCTTCATAAGAACTTGCATTCCATACCTCAATCCTGTTTCCCATGCCCACCATAATCACTTCCTTCTCTAGCTGGGCATATTTTATCATTGGTTTTGGCACCAGGAACCGGCCTAAACTATCCAGCTCGACCTGTGTATTCCCACGAAAAAAATTCCGCTGCAAGCTTCTGTATTCTTCATTAAATTCATTTAATCCTGCAATCCTTGAAAATATCTTCTTGTATTCAACCATAGGATACAACACCAGGCATGGCTCAAACCCCCTTCTTACCATCAACTCATTTCCACTTGCTTCGGGCAAACTAGCTTTAAATTTTGCAGGGAGCACGAGCCGTCCCTTTGCATCTAGTTTACATTCATATTCGCTCGTGAAAAATGCCATTAAGGTTCTTAGGATTTATAAAGATTAAGCCTTACGCAAATCTAATTATTTTAATTACAATTCCCACCACTTTCTACCACTTTTTACCACTTTTAATAAAAAAAGTTTTAATATTTTGAAGTTTTATTTAACAAACCCATTATAAAGTCCAAAAAGGGGAATAATTCATTATTAATGGCTTCTTTATCTCAAGAATCAAGTGTTAAAAAATATCATATAAATGCATCCATTTAGGTATATTTCTACAATAATTTAATGGTATTTGGTATATTAATAGATCAATAATTTTAAAAAATGTGTAAATAATATTTTTTTAAGTCCCTTTATTACTGAACGTTAAGCATATAAGTATAAGTTTTAGTTTAATTATCAATTAGTTACCTAAATTTTGAAATTTTATCCTGGAAACGTTTGTGGGGGAAAGTGGAAGGTTTTTTTATAATTATATGACGATTGTATCCAAAAAATTTATTTTTCTAAATATTTTAAAACACAACTAAGATTCTTGCGGTTTTTGACTTTTCTTTTATAAAAGAATTGTGCATCATTGTATTGTCAGAAACCTTTGGCCCAACTAAAAGCCTCTTGGTTCAGGTCTTCAAATTTGCTCATTATTCAGTGAAAAAACTCCCTTTTTTAATTGTAATCCTAATAAATTACTTAATGCTATCTTGTGGTATTGAAGAGGCATTGAAACAGGAATACCTTGATGAAGGGATTTGGAGGGGCATTATCAGAACACAAGGCCAGGAAATTCCTTTTAATTTTGAGGTGATCCGGGAAGACAGTGTCACCTATGACTTGAATTTTATCAATGGGGAAGAAAGGGTAAATATTAAAGGCCTTGCAATGCAGGGCGATTCTGTTTTTATTCCTATTTATATATTTGATGCAGGTATCAAAGCCAGGCTAATTGGCAACAAATTAATAGGTACATACGAGAAGTATTATGAGGGAAAATCAAAGCTTACTTTTGAGGCCACTTATAACCTCCCATTTAGATTCCCACCGAAAGCCAGCACAAAGTCCTTAGTTACAAATATTGAAGGAAAATGGGAGGTGTCTTTCAATAATAATGGTGGCACGACCAAGGCAATTGGTGTTTTTAAACAATATGGAGATAAAGTTGAAGGTACTTTTGTTACCTCTTTGGGTGACTTCAGATACCTGGAAGGAACTGTAAATGACACTACTTTATGGCTGAGCAGCTTTGACGGAGCCAATACCTTTTTGTTTAAGGCACAGATAAAAAATCCAAATGAAATGAAAGGCGAATTTTGGTCGGGAGCCACACTTTATCAAACCTGGCAAGCTGTTAAAAATGATTTGGCTGTCATGCCCAGATTTGCCTCTGAAAACCTGATTGCTGAGGGTACAAAACCATTTAACTTCAACCTCACAGACCTGAACGGCAAGATGGTTTCGCTCTCGGACAAAAAATATAAAGATAAAATCAAGGTAGTCCATATGTTCGGTGCATGGTGCCCCAATAGTATTGACGAGGTGCGTTTCCTTGCCGACTGGCACAGGCAAAATAAAGGTTTGGATGTGGCGATATTAGGTCTTGCATTTGAACAGAAGGATGACTTTACTTATGCAAAAAACAGGGTAAATAAGATGGCAAACAAACTCAATGCCCAGTATGAATTTTTAGTCGCTGGATCGGCCGAAAAGGATATAGCAGTCCAAAAATTTCCTTCTTTAAAATCAATAGAAACTTTTCCAACTACTATCATCCTGGACCATAACAATAAAATCAGGGAAATTTTTGCTGGCTTTAGAGGACCAGGGAGCGGTACCTACTATGAAGAACACACCAAAATGTTCAATGAAATAATACAGGAACTATTAGCAGAAAAAAATAAAGAATATTAATCCGACACTTGCAATTGTGGCAAACCATTTTTAGTCTACAAAAACTTGTAATAAAGCTTCCAAAATCAACAATACTTTTAAGGAGTTTATTTATTCCTTTCAATGGTATATTTTACCAGCTGGCCTAATGATTTTTTATATGGTGATTCTTTGAAAGAATCAAGGTCTGCACATGCACGATCATAGTATAGCTCCATTTTTTCAGTAGCATATTCTATTCCGCCAGATTGTTTTACATATTCAATTACTTCATTAACCTTTTTAGGCTTGTTGCTTTCATGTTTAACAATAGACAGGATCTTCTTTTTTTGGATCCACGAGGACTGTTGAAGTGCATATATCAGTGGCAGGGTCATTTTTTTTTCTTTGATATCAATCCCTAATGGCTTGCCAATTTCATCTGATCCATAATCAAACAAATCATCTTTGATTTGAAACGCCATGCCGATATTTTCGCCAAAGCTCCTCATCTTTTCGATTTCTTCTGGAGTGCCATTTACAGACCTTGCCCCTACTGCACAACAGGTAGCAATCAAAGAAGCTGTTTTTTGTCTTATAATATCAAAATATACATCTTCAGTAATGTCGAGATTTCTAGCTTTTTCTATCTGAAGGAGCTCACCTTCACTCATTTCTTTTACTGCTGTGCAAAATATCCTTAACAGGTCAAAATCACCATGTTCAACAGAAAGCAACAGACCTCGCGAGTATAGATAGTCTCCAACTAAAACTGCTATTTTATTCTTCCAAAGTGCGTTAATAGAAAAGAAACCCCTGCGGTAATTTGAATCGTCCACCACATCGTCATGAACGAGTGTTGCTGTATGGAGCAGTTCTATAAGGGCTGCACCCCTATGGGTAGCTTCTGAAATACCTCCAATAACACCCGCGGAAAGGAATACAAACATGGGCCTCATTTGTTTGCCTTTTCGCTTTACTATATAATTCATTATTTTATCCAGCAGCAAGACCCTGCTCTTCATGAATGATTGAAATTTTTTTTCAAATTCCTCCATTTCTTGAGCTATAGGAGCCTGGATGTCTTTTATTTTTAGGGCCATCTGTTAGGGATGCAAATTAATATCAAATTGCGCCAATACCATGAATTTGGACTAATATTTTAATGAGCTTCCCGCTAAAATTTATAATTCTAAGAAAAAAAGATTAAGTTTTGCTTAGGAGCAATAAAGATGAAAAATAAAACAATGCAGAAACTAGATTAATGGGAATTTTTAAATTGGCATTGCTTTATTTTTTCAGCGACGTGTAAACATGATGTGTAAATAAAAAGTATTTGAAAATCATAAAAAACAATTTATCATTGAATCGCCATTCAGTAAATTTATTGAGGATAATTTTTATGCCGGTTACTTTATGCCGCCATTAAAGTTTAACGATCGGCACTGAAACTTTTGTATTTTCCCAAGTCAAGATCAAATCGGCATCATTGGCTTCTTTAAGTTCAATTGTAAATTGCTCTACCGTCTCAGGCGTCTTTTCAGATGAAGCCTCAACTTTTAGAACATCTTTTGATGCGTCATAATTTGTGCCCCATTGTCCAGTTTCTTCATTAAAAACAATTGACCAGTTTGACTCTCCAGGTATTGTCCACAACGAATATTTGCCAGCCTTTAGATCTCGCCCCCCAACTTTAACATCTTTATTGAAAGTAATAGTGGTTGCTTCGTTTGCACCTGTCCTCCACACTTCCCCATAGGGAACCAACCCTCCAAATACCACCCGCTCTTTTTTAGAAGGCTTGCAATAATCAACAGTAACTTCTAACCCATTTTTTGAGTAGGCAACGGTATCTTTGGGGCTATGGCTCTTTGTCCAGAAGGATAAACCAAAAAATGCAATTGCTAAAACTACAACTACAATTAAAATTACTTTAAACGCCTTTTTCATAAGTTTTTAAGTAGAAATTTATCGGGAAAGTAAGAAAAATTTTTCTTTAAACAAGAGTTTGAAAACGATTTTTCGGTGCACTAAATATAGGATAAAACACTGGATTGCTGTGATGGAATAAATGTTGATATTTATTTCTCAAGATTATATTTATTTTTTATCTTTTTCCCTGTGATATTTTCTTCATTCAAAGCCTGATTGATTATCACTGCGGCTTTAGCACCTTCTGCTGCTGCTACAATAGCCAGCTGCACGTCGCGGGCGGCATCTCCTGCCACATACAATCCGGAAACATTTGTTTGTTGAAATCGGTCAGTCTTTACTACCCCTTTATTTGTAAAAGCACATGAAAGCTTATCTGCCAGATGAGACCTTTGATATTGTTGCGTTGTAAAAAACAGCGTTTCGCGTGGAATAACATCCCCACTTTCCAGGACAATACGTTCCAGAGCATCTCCTGTGCCTTCCAGGATCCTGATCCTGGATTTTTCAATCTTTATCCCCCTATAAATCAGTCCGCTTTCTTCATCTTCTGTAATATCCTGGCCATCGGTAAAATAAACTATATCGCGAGACCAATTTAACATTAATTTGGCAAGCCCTGCCCCGCTTTTTTTATTCCCGTAAATTGCAATTGATTTATCTTTTACCTCATAGCCATCACAATAAGCGCAATGATGTATGCTTTTGCCATAAAACTTTTCAATACCTCCTAGTTTAGGTACCGCGTCTTTTAAGCCTGAGGCAAGTAAGAGCTTTCGTGATTTATATATTTGCCCCGAGCTGTTTGTCAATACAAAATTACCTTTGAGCTGCGCATCTACTACTTCTGTATGCACGATTTCCACATTATAATGCTGAAGCTGTTCCTTGGATATTTTAAGCAGTTCTTTTGGGGAAATTCCATCTCGCGATAAAAAACCATGGATATTATCAGACTTCCAATTGCGGGGCTTGCCATGGTCAAAAACGATGATTTTCCTCAGGCATCTTGCCAAAATTAGC
>JALZND010000080.1 GCA_030857845.1 Bacteroidota bacterium
GTATTATTCAAGCCGTCCAGAAAATGTAAGGATTGAAAATGGATGGCACAGATTGCTATAAGCAATACCGCCAGCTTTTTCCAGAACTGAGGATATGAATAGTTTTGATTTTAGTTTTTCATTATAATAAGCGTTTTAGTTAATAAAGATTATTGTATTTTTATCAGGCAATCATAAAAAGGCATATCAAGTTTTATTGATCAGGCAAATATAAAAATCAATAATTAGGTATTTTTAGAATGAAACATCAAAAAAAAATTTGAAATACTTTTAACTTTAGCCTTACAATAAAGTGTAAAAAAACTATATTACCATAAAAATATATACAGTAAAACTACCACAAGCTGCACCGAATAATGCTGCAAAACTACTTCAAAATATAAAAAACCTTTATTTTGGACAAACTGGGCAATCTTTCTAAAAAATGGTAAAATTACTAATCATATGTATTGCTTTTTAGAAGGAATATTTATTATAATTTACAAGAAAATATATTTAAGCACCATCTTAAATATTAATGCTTTCTTTTACAACCAAACTGTTTTCCTGGATATATCTTACAACCAATTCAACTACTCTTTGCGATTTTAATGTATGGTTTAAACCTTCTGTAGTAACAAGCTGTGATTGCTTCCAGAGCGTATGAATGTCTACTGCGCCTTCATAAGGTGCTTCGGGATCATTTTTGTCATGAATTATCAAGGCAGGGGTGTTTAAGTTTAAAGCGAAATTTTTGGTAGAAAAGAATTCTATGGGTTTATTGATTTCTTTTTCAAAATGTCTTAAAGTAAGATTTACTGTACGATCGGATAGTTTAAGGATATCTTTATAAAAATTAATAAAATCCATGGCTTTACTAGGTGGTGCCATCACAACCATTTTATTAATAGGCAATGTTTTGTATGAGAGGAGGTACATCAAGGAAAAACTTCCAATGGAGTGGCTTATAACTGTGTCAACATTCCCGATTTTATTTAACAAATTATATATTACTTCGCCATAAAACGGGACGTTTAGAAAATTACCGCTTGAATGCCCATGTCCGGGGGCATCTATGGCATAAATGGTAAATTCTTCTTTTGAAATAGCTTTGACATAATTTTTCCAGTAAAAAGAATGGCTTTGCCAACCATGCAAAAAAAGTATTTTTTTGGGACCATCACCCCATTTATACCCTTGTATATACTTGCCTTTGTGAATAAAATCGAATTTTTCAGATGAGTTAAAAAATTCATTATGGTAAGATTTTATCGGCGCACGTCTGGGATAGCAGAAAATTTTAAATCCATGTTTTCCAGCTAAACGGGGTGATACAAACGCCAAAATATTTAAATAGCACCCTAATAAATTAGTAATTATGTTTTTCATAAAATATAGATACCGATCGGTATCAATTAGGTTAAAAAAATTTATTTTAGATTTCGATTTCTCTTAATTGATTTTCAATATGGCGGATTATAATTTTCATTTCATCGTTTTGGCCGCGTAGTTTGCTCATCATAATTGCCCCTTCAAGCGATGCAATTATTATAGTGGCATAGAAATTTTTGTCTATGTCTGCTTTAATTTGATTGTATTTAATGCCATTATTTAATATATGGACCAATGAACCTTTTAAAGAATTGAGGATTTTGGCTGCTTCCTCCTTTAATAAAGGATTTGCGTCATCGGCTTCTATAGCCACGTTCAATAATGGGCAACCCCCTTTAATAGGAGCGTTGATGATATAGGATTCAAAAAAATTTAATACTTCACGTATTTTATTCCCTGCAGTTTGCTGGTTTTTAATCAATTCTCTCATTTTATCAAACATGATTCCCGAGAGGTAAATAAGTGTTTCTTTTTCAAGTGCTTCTTTACTATCAAAATGCCTGTAAATAGCCCCTTTTGTATAACCAGTGGCGTCGGTTATATTACTTATGGATGTAGATTTATATCCCTGTGTATTAAACAATATACCTGATTGTTTTAAAATGTTGTTTTTGGTTGTTTCAGGGTTTCTCATTCAACGAAGATACCGAACGGTATTTAAAATTGCAAAATTTAATTGGATTTAATTTGATATTCGCAATTAAGTATTTCGATTTAAATACTTGGAAGCGAATGCCTCTTTTTCAAAATTCATGCCCCTTTAGAAGGAGTATTTAATTATTTGTCCAAGCCAGAAAGGTTTTCATGTACCAGGTTTAGAAACAATTCTATACAGCTAGATATTACTGATTGATTTACAAGATTAAATTTGCTGTTTTGATTTTTTAATGAACCTTAGGAGCTTATTGGGTGAAACCTGAACATCAGGAATATTATACCAAAGATGAATACATGGTGTTATTTCTTAATCTTCGGAGCGGGGGCATCAAACATGGTAAGCGTGGTGGAGCTTCTGTTTTAGACTCGGACCGCGGATTTCCAATCCGCGCGAAGTTTTTTGTTCTTAAACTTCTTTTGCGGTTTTGGAAAACCGCCGTCCGGGAGAGGAGATGGAGCTTCAGGCTGAGACCACCGATATATTTTCAATTCCTTTATCTTCGTGATTATAAATTCTATACAGCTAGAAATAACTGATAGATTTACAAGATCAATTTTTGCTGTTTTAATTTTTTAATAAAGCTTTTGGAGCTTATTGGGTGAAACCCGAATATTTAAAGAATGTATTCCTATCAATCTTTATAGTTTTGAACATTATAAACAAGGCCTAGCCCTAAACCTTGGCTAAATTGTGCCTTGTCATCCTGGTCCAGGTCGTAAATCATCAAACAAGTAAGGTTCATACTGATGAACCTATTTACAGTTGCTGATATGATGGCATTCAATCTATGGTCTATGGTCCGAAATGAAAGGGTTTCATAATTTGCGAAACCTTGGTAGGTAAATTTAAGATTAAAGTTAGGAAATATTTCCCGGTCGAAGTCTGCTTGTAACAAAGCTGCAAGTAACTCTGTCCGGGAATTACTTCCTACTGGAACGCCATAGCGTTCATTAATTCCTACGGCTTCATCAAAAAGAAAGGTAAACCTCGGGGCAAAAGGGCTCAGCCTCAAAGAAAACCATGGTTCCGGTTTATATTCAACGCCAAGGGCAAAGGTAAGGAAAGCAGGTGCCATAAAATTAGAAATCAAAACATCTTGTGATGCATTATTTTCTGCATATTTATAACCTGAAGCGAATTGAGATATAAAATTGGCTGAAACAAATGCATTCCAGTGATCATTTAGACCATAACCATATTTGGAATCCAGGTACATCAGGTCTTGGTTTTTCCTGAAATCCTGACCTGCATTCCTTAAAAATCCATATAAAAGTTGGATGTCGTTATCAAAAGAAGCCTTATCTTTTAAATAATTAAATTTTGTATTTAAGAACATCCCCAATGCCAGCGAATTTTGCCCACCAGCTTTCCAGTTGCTGCTAAAGGATGTTTGGTTAAAATTTGCACCGGCTGAAAAGGAATTTCTCCAATAAGTAGTATCTCTGTCGTTGATGATTATTAAGGTATCGGTTTGAGCAAATACAGAGGTACATAAAAGAATACATATTGTTATGATTATGAATTGTTTCATATGGGTGGATAAATTTTTAGAAGATCCTATTTATGAAAATAATTGGTACTTTTCTAAGGAAAATTTAAGATTTAAAAAAAGCAAAGGTAAGAGCAGCATTATAAGTTGACTCAAATTCTTTATTATTAAATACTAAAAATGTAGTTTTGACTGCTGCTGCTAGTTAATTTTAGAAAAAATATTCATTTTTAAAGTAATAGTAAATATTGTAGATTTATGAGGGACACTTTTAAATTGGATTTCGCCCTCTAATTTTTCAACAGCTTTTCTGGTAATAAAAAGGCCCAGTCCGGAGCCTTTGGACTTTATGCTTCCCCGGTAAAAAATGTCATATACTTTATCGCTGATCATCTCATCTATTCCTTCACCATTATCCTCAATGGTGATACTTATCAGGTTTTCATTTTTTTCGTTTATTTTTATTTTAATGAAAGCTTCTTTTTTTCCTTCATCGCTGTATTTAATGGAATTGTCGATAAGGTTTTTAAGGATAATGATCAAAAGTTCTTTGTCAGTTGAAAATTGTAGGTTCGGGTCTATTTGCAACTCAAGGTTTACTTTTAAATCCTTGTAACTATTCTTTATTTTCACAATTTCATCTTTAATTTTTTTGCATTCAGATCGATCATGTTTAGTTTGCCTTCTTCAAGGCGCATAATATTTAAGAGATTTTTTAAAGTTTCATCGAGCCTATAACCTGTTTCCAGGATATACCTAAAAAATATCCTGTCTTCACTGTTTTGGATATTTTTATAGCCGAGTTCTGAAAGGCCTAAAATTGAAGCAAGTGGCCCGCGAAAATCATGGGAGGCTTTATAAATAAAAGTTTTTAATTCATCATTGCTTTCCTTTAATTCTTTAGTCCTTTTTGCTACAATTGTTTCAAGTTCCTGTTTTTGTTTTTGTAGGAGGTTGGACTGCTTTTGAAGCTCAAAGTGAACAACAACCTGTTTGGACAAAACGACCAAGGCTTCTTTTTGAGAGTCGTTAAGTTTACCGGGTTTTTGGTCTATAACACACAATGATCCGAGCCTTATACCTTCTTCCGTATTTAAAGGTACACCACAGTAATACCGGATATATGGATCTTCTAAAACCAGCGGGTTGTTTTGAAACCTTTTGTCCAACAAAGCATTTTCAACTTCCATGACTTCATTTTCCTCCAAAATGGTATAATGGCAAAATGAAAATGCACGTTGCGTTTCAGATTTATCCCAACCATAATGAGATTTGAACCATTGCCTGTTTTCGTCAAGCAAAACAATGATGGAAATAGGAGTTTCACAAATTTTCGCTGCCAGAAGGGTCAATTCATCTAAATTAGCATCTATTCCAGTATCCAGGATTTCATAACCATAAAGGGCTGCTAACCTTACAGATTCAGCTTCTAAATCTTTTAAATGGTGGGGCAATTTATCCATTATTGTTTAACAAATTTCTATATCTAAAGTTAAATTATATTTATATTTAATTAAGATTTTTTTATATTAATTTATTATAAAAATCCTAAAACTATTAAAATATTATACATCTACATTATTTCAATTATTCGTTATTATCTATAATGCAAACAAAACTTGCAAAAACATGCACTATTGCCCTTAGGATGATTGAAACTGGTGGTTTCAGCTTGAAAAATAATCCCCAAAATATCCGGTAATATTTTTTCAGGACCTGGTAGAATTCATTAATTTGGGGCAATGAAAATTTACCTCTTTTTTTGTCTCATTTTTTTTTGTTTTTCTGGATTTTGCCAAAACAATTTGGAAGGCATAGTTAAGGACGCAAATACTGGAGCGCCACTTGTTGGGGTAAATATTATGTTAGATAAGACAGGTCTTGGTGGTGTAAGCGATGCAAGGGGTTTATTTAATATTTCAGGCATTTCAAATGGCCGGTATATATTGATTTTTTCAAGCATTGGATTTGAGACCTTGAAAATGACTTATAGTTTTCCCCTTCAAGATGTTGGCCCTATTGAAATTTTATTAACTCCCCGGCATACGGAGTTGGAGCAGGTAGTTGTTTCAGCTATGCGCGGAAGCCGCAATATTGATGATATACCTACACGGGTGGAAGTGATTACTTCTGAAGAGCTGGGGGAAAAAGCAGCCATGAATTCATCCAATATTGCCATGATATTGAGGGAAAGCACCGGGATCCTCATACAACAGACCTCAGCAAATTCTGCAAATGCCAGCATACGTGTTCAAGGACTTGATGGTAGGTATACCCAGATACTTCGGGACGGTTTCCCACTTTACAGTGGCTTTTCAAGTGGCTTAAGCATCATGCAGGTTCCCCCGCTAGACCTTGCACAGGTAGAAGTAATAAAAGGAAGCTCCTCTACACTTTATGGCGGAGGAGCCATTGCAGGTTTGGTAAACCTGGTAAGCAAAGTCCCTGAAGATGAACCTGAACTTAGCTTTATGGTTAACCAAACTTCTGCCCTGGGCACAACACTTAATGGATTTTATGCTGAAAAATCTGGAAAAAGAGGGATAACGGTATATGCCGCAGCCAACCATCAAACTCCATATGACCCCAATGGGGATGGGTTTTCCGCAATACCAAAAATTAGAAGTATAAGCCTTAACCCTAAAATCTTTTATGATTTTGCCAAAGGTGCTGCATTAAGCTTTGGGATCAATGCTACCATTGAAAACAGGACCGGAGGGGATATGCGCGTTCTTGAAGGTAATTTAGACCCTGATTATTATTTTACTGAAAGTAATTACTCAAACAGGTTATCCAGCCAGTTTTATTTTTCAAAAAAGGTGAATAGAACATCCCGTATAGTTTTAAAAAACAGCGTGAGCTTTTTTGACCGGGATATAATTACCCCATCTTATAAATTTGCAGGAAAACAATGGGCAAGTTTTTCGGAAGCCACCTATTCCCTAGATAAAAAGAATGCTGATTGGATAATAGGGACAAATGTATATACTGACCTTTTTAGGGAAGAGAAGCTTTCCTCTTTGCCTGGAAGGGATTATAACAACTATACTTTTGGGCTTTTTGCACAAAACAATTGGCAGCTCTATCAAAATGTAATTTTAGAATCTGGCATGAGGGCAGACTTCAACAATACTTATGGAAACTTCTTTTTACCTCGATTGTCTGCATTGTATAAAATTAACCCGCAAATTTCCACCCGCCTCGGGGGAGGGATGGGCTATAAAATCCCTACTATTTTTACAGAAGAAGCAGAACGAATGATTTTTCAAAACATTCTCCCACTCAACCCTCAAAATATAGAAGCAGAAAAGTCCATAGGAGGAAATTTTGATGTTAACTATAAAGCTTCAATAGGAGAGGAGTTTTTCATTTCAATAAATCAATTATTTTTTTATACACATTTATCGAATTCATTGGTGTTAAATACGCCTGATCAAAGAGGTTTCATCAGTATTAAAAATGCCGACGGCACAGTAACAAGCGCTGGTTTTGAAACCAACATGAAACTTTCCTATAAAGATGTTAATTTATTCCTTAATTATGCCCTAATCAATGCAAGCCTGAATTACAATAATATTAATCAACAAAAACCTCTAACCCCAAAACACAATGCTGGTGCCACACTTATGTATGAAACAGAAAGGTGGCGAATAGGGTATGAAATTTATTATACCGGCAAGCAAATTCTTAGCAACTTGTACAAAACCCCAGATTTCTGGATGATGGGTTTTATGGTGATGTATTCAGTTAATAATTTTAATTTTTTCATCAACTTCGAAAATTTTACCGATGTAAGGCAGTCCCATTACCAGCCTATGGTTTTTGGTCCTATCAACAAGCCCCAATTCCCGGAAATTTGGGCTCCTACAGAGGGTTTTGTCACTAATGGCGGTGTTAAGATTGATTTATTTTGGAAGTGAGGGCATCACTAATAATTTTTAGCAGAATATCTTTTCCGGTGTGCAGATTGAGGAACTTAAATTCAAAAGCAAATTTCTCCCAATTAATTGTTGAATATTCTAGCTGATTATATTTACCTTTGTGAATCTTTAATTAGGCAAATTAAGTATAATCGCATAATTGCCTACATTTATATATTTTTTTATCTAAAGGAGTGCATTTTTTTTTGGCAAATTAAATGAGATATTTTCAGCTTGATTTTTTAAGGGGCTTGATGCTTGTTATCATGACCGTCGAACATATTAAAAGCCCGGTTTCTAAACTAACTAACGCTCCTTTTGGCTTCTTTACCTCAGCCATGGGATTTGTTTTTTTATCGGGACTGGTGGCTGGCATAGTCGCACAAAATAAATCAGGAAAACCCAATATAAATTTAAAGGAAATTTATTGGAAGCGTTCTTATTTAATATTCAAATACCATTTAGCTACTTTTTTTATAATCTATATTATCGGTTTTGCTTTTTACTTAAATGGTATTGCCTTTGATATTTATGAAAACTTTGATCTAGAAACGCCCATTTTGACAAAAATCACAATGGCTGTGCTGCTTCTTGATAAACCAAAGTACCTGGATATTCTCCCAATGTATTTTGTGTTTATATTTGCTTTGCCTTTTATAATCTATCTTGTGAAAGAGAAAAAAAGTATTTATTTAATATTGATTAGTGGCTTAATTTACATCTTAGCCCAATATTTTAAATTACATCAATTTCAACAGGACCTGAGTGGCGTTACAGTATTAGAATTTGGAGGCTTTGATCTATTAGCATGGCAATTTATATTTATATTGGGAGTAGTACTTGGAATGTTGTACGAACAAGGGCAGCTCTACTTCCTGAAAAATAAAACTTTATTATTGTGTAGTGCGGTTATTATATTGTGTACAACAATATTTCGAAGACCGGAATTTTATACCATAATAATTTCTGAAGGGTTTGCGGGTTCATTAAATCATTTTATAGGCGCTAATCTTAGAAATTTTGGTGCTTTAAATTTAATTCAACTCAGTAACTTTTTATGTTTTTCCCTGCTGATGTTTAATTTAATTCAATTTAATATCATTAAACTTACCAATAAATGGCTCACACTGCTGGGCCAACATTCTTTGCAAGTATTTACATTTCATATATTCCTCTCTTATTTGGCGCTGATGCTTAGGGAAAATTTGTTCCCTGTCTTGTCGGGAAGGATTTTTTTTTTATTGGAAATGACCATAACCGTATTTTGTTTAGCAGCATTATTCATTTTTGTAAACTACCGCTCAAAAAAAATTACAAACAAAAAGTTAGCATTTATTCCCAAGTAATTAACCTTGAATAAATAAGGTATGCTATTATGGATATTCTTAGAGGAAGTTAGGGGGATTTAAAATTTATTTTTTATTGAAAAATAAATACTCTCCGTATTTATTAGTCATAAATTACCCGCCATTCCCATTTTCTAATTTTTATAGGTTTTAGCACTTATTTGTTGAGAAATAAACAATTTCACTATGAAGAAAATTAAATTAATCATAAAGCACATTCAATTTTTAAATAAAAATACAAAAATCTCATTTTCTAGTATTCCCTTGTCAAAATTATTTTTGCCATTGATTTATTGCTGTTTATTTTATTCCTGCGATTCCGATTTGCAGGTCCTGAAAATAGATCAGATTGATGAAGATAAGGTAGGGCTTGTTGGTCTTGTTAGCCCATTTATTGGCACAGCGGGTGATCATGGGCAGCTTTCATCAGCTGCTTCACTTCCTTTTGAAAGGGGTAAGTTAGGGCCCGAAACAAATCCTACAAATCCTGAAGGTTATGATTATAATGCAAACAAGTTCAAAGGATTTATACGCAACCGGTCCGAGGGGGTTGGTTGTAAAGGAGCTGGTGGAAATATACTTATAAAACCAGGAATGGGACCTTCCAAAACCTTTGAATTTTCCTATGATTAAGAATCTGAAAGGTAAAATGATAGATAAAATTGTAGAAGAGCATAAGCTATACATGCTATTTTCATATGATGAAAATAAGGTTATCCCGCATTTAACGAAACTCAATTTTATATTAATAAAGCTATATTAAACGATACAATACTTAATGAAAATATCATTCCACATAAAGCATTAAAACAAGGAGTATATTTAACGCTGGATTTAAAACCTGAAGAAAATAAATATTTGGAAGTTGATGTTAGGGGATAAATATCAACTTGAGGGCATTATTATGAAAATATGATTATGGACTGGTTTTTTATTTGATAGACATGCAATTTAAAACGACAGGATTAAATGATTATAATTTTCGTAAAAAAAATTTGAGTTCTAATACTATAATTATTCTTAATTAATTACCAAACTATTTCAATCATTATACACTATATCACTCTTCCCATAAAGGTTCTATATAAGAACTTTATATTTTCCAATTATCTATTATAAGTCACTAATACCTCAATTTTGCCATTTTTTGGCGGTAGCTTCAAGGCCTTCCTTTCCTTGTGAAATAAAGTCTTTTGCGAAGCCTTGGGCAAAATCAACCATGTTTTTATAATTATCAGAACCTTTTTCGGGGGAATATAATAATGCAATGATTGCCCCAAGAGTGATTCCTGAAAGAAGCGAAATTAGGAATTGTATATTATTTTTCATGATTTAATTTTTTCTGATAATTTAATTATAAACTAAATTATATTGATAAAGTTGAAGGATTTTTTTTCTAAAAATAAGTGAACCCCTTAGGAGGATTGTAAAATGATAAAAATTCATGGGTTTAGATGTACAGTATCCCTAACCTGCATTAATCTAACCATAACCGTCTCGCTTGCATTTTGGCATAAAAAATTAGTGGTTACTACACCATCTATAAAGCCGTTTAATTTTCTGTATCGCCTTCTTCAATCTTTTAATAAACCATAACTTTATTGAAAATTCTTACCATGTGATTATTATTTTTTATTTTTTAGGGCATTGGTTTATTTGCCATCAGGAACTATTTTAAAAAGATTTTGCAGCCAGGTTCAATTCATTATTGGTATTAAGATTGAATTTTAAGGTAATTTAGTAGTATATCCTGTTATTATCTTACGCTAACATAACTGTACCTACATAGAGCAAATGCTTGTTAATTAAATAATTGGTGGAAATTTGCCGAAGAAAAAATTAATAATTTTAATAATCGTCAATATGAAACTGATCCTGTTTTTCTTAATAGCATGGTTGATTTTAATTATAATAAGTATTTATCACGTTTCAGGGAAACTATATAAAAAGATGCGGAAAATCACTATCAGGTATCATAAAAACTGAATCAGCAAAATTATGATAAAAAGTTATAAATAAACGATTTTTTGAATTATCTATATTATAACCTATAAGTATGGTTTTACGGTTGCTTTTTTTTCAATGGAAATTATATGTACTAATGTGTTCATCCAATATGGTGATGAACAAAATAAATATCCTTCTCAAGTTTATAATCCATCTAACACTGGTTTTTAGCCCTATAAAATTGCTAATATAATCAAATTGTGCAAAGATGCCCCCGAAATCCAGGGTGTAAGGTCCTGATATGCCCAATTAATTTTTATTCCGAGAGTTTGAAGGTAGCATCATTTGAAGCCGGAGATATAGAAATTTCCTGTTGACCATTGTATTATAAAACCGAATCATATAAAATAGCTTTAAAGTTCCAAACCCTGAAATTCTAAAAATCTATTACAAAAAATGGAGTAAAAAAACGTAAAGGATTACCTTTTCTGAATTGAGCAGTATTCATGTATGTAATACCCCGAGATAGCATGAAAAAAAAGCGGATATTCTTTTTAGGTATTTTAATTATAGGTTTGATAAGCCTCACTTTACTGGAAGAACATAATTGGTTTGAAAAAGAAGAAGGCTTAAGATTTAGGAATGCAGGGTCCTTTATAAATGAAGGGAATAAGGCTTATGTGTTTTATGTGTCAGAC
>JALZND010000081.1 GCA_030857845.1 Bacteroidota bacterium
CTATCAACCTGTCCTCCTTCTATAGTTTGAGTAGTTTGGGCGGGAGCTTGCTCACCAACTGTTCCTGTATTTCCTTGCTGCACATTTGAACTTTTTGATAACTTTGAATCGAGATTTCCATCATTAAGCCTGTTTGGGGGAATTTGGCTACGTGCATCAATTTTAATATTTGAAGTGTTTGATGTTGCACTGGGTTGAGAAGTATTATGTGTATTTTTATCGCTGTTAGGCTCATTTCCAGTTTCGGAACACCCAATCAAAAACACAAGCGAAATTGCAAATGTAAAAATTGATCTATAACTCATTAGGTAATTATTTATAATATGATCTTACAAATAACTACCAACATACTTAATAGTTTAAAGTTTTTATATATTTTATAATATTCTAAGCCAATAGAGCTGAATAGTAATCATTATATTTTATTTTTATTTTAAAAGTATATAATAAATGAAAAAAGACTAGGTAAATAATGGTCAAAGTCCACGAGCGATCTTCTAAAACATTAACTTATATAAAATTAGAGTTTAAAATTAAAATGTTCTGCAAAAGATAATAGCGAAGTATCTTCCAAATATTAAAATTTTTGCAGAAAACTTTTTCCATCTTAAATTATTCGATATGAAAGTTGCTGGCATATTATTTTTGGTACTAGGAATTTTAGCTTTGATCCATTCGGTCTATATTGAGTAACAATACTAAAGGCAGGGGCTCAAATGTTCCTTTTTTAGATAATGGGTCCCGTGGTGGCGATGTTTTTTATGCTGGCTGCAGCAGCCTTGCTTTATGTATATAGGGAAAAGAGGATTAAATAAATGCCCTTTTCTTTAGTTTTTAGTTATTTTACGCTGAACCTATATATTGTTGTATGGTTATATTTTTCACTGGGTAGTAAAATAGTGTTTGGAAAATCAGGCTGATTAGGTGAATCTGGAAAATGCTGCGTTTCGAGGCAAAATCCATAATGCTTCACATATTGTTTATCATTTTTTCCTTTTAGGCTACCATCTAAAAAATTTCCGGAATAAAATTGAACACCTGGCTGTGTTGTAAACACCTCCATAAATCTTCCGGTTTCTGGTTCATGTACTGTAGCCATCAGGTCAAGGTTTGTACCTGTTTTATTCAGCACATAATTATGGTCGTAGCCGCCATCTACTGAATCAAGGTCTTTGTCTATAACTTTAGGTTTCCTAAAATCCATTGCACCTGCTACGGATCGTAGCTCACCTGTTGGGATCAACGTTTCGTTCACTACCGTATATTGATCGGCCTTTATTTCAAGAAGGTGCCCTAAAGCATTTTTACTCTTTGGATTTAAATTAAAATAGCTATGGTTGGTAAGGTTAATTGGTGTAGGACTATCTGTTTGGGCTTCATATTCCATGACAATCTCGTTATTGTCATTTAAGGTATAAATTACAGTCACATCAAGGTTTCCAGGATATCCCTCCTCCCCGTCTTTGCTTAAATATGTAAGTTTGAGTGATGCCCCCTCATCCGATTTATTCTCTTCGACAGTCCAAAGCACTTTATCAAACCCTTTTATTCCTCCATGCAAATGGTTGGGGCCATTATTGGTGGCAAGGGTGTATTCCTTACCATTTAAAGTAAATTTTCCATTTGCAATCCTATTGCCATACCTGCCTACCAATGCCCCAAAATAAGGGTTTTCTTTCATGTAATCGTCCAGATTATCAAAACCTAAAACAACATCACCCATATTTCCTTTAATGTCAGGCACCAATACAGAGGTGATTACACCTCCAAAATTGATAATGGACACCTGCATATTGTTTTTATTTGTAAGGGTATAGAGATGGACTTCCTGGCCATCACTTGTTGAGCCAAACAATATTTTCATTATTTTTTGATTATTTTGGTTTTCAGCTACCCTGTGGGCACAGTTGATTGAGAATATGGCCATAAAGCACATTAAAGCAATTTTTAGGACTTTTTTTTTCACAGCTGCATATTTTAAGGTTATACCAGGGGCATGAAAAGGTACCATTTTTTTTCAGCTTACGCATAAAGAAGTGATGGTAATTATTTACTTTTAAAAATTTGATATGGGGAACAGCAAAAGCATATTAACCCAAAATGGTCGATAATTTCTAAAAGTATTCTCTTTATATAGAAAAGAGGACAAATAAAAAACGGTGAAATTCATCACCTTTAATTTATCATCTAGGGTAGGGTTATTTACCTTCAGAGTTCTTCATATCTTGCACTTCCACCCGAATATCTTGTGCCAGGTTTTTTAAGTCTTGCATTCCTTTTCTTACTCTGGTGCCCGCAGCTTGATTCTGCTTGTCATAAAATTTTTGAAAATCACCTTCCAAAGACATGATAAGGTCTCTGATTTCGTCAAATCGTTTCATAGAAAACTTTTTTATGGTTAATGATAAATATATATTAAGAGTTATAAAAGCAATTTAAATAAAATGTTTAATAAACAATAAAATACCTTGAATTTTTATTAAAAATGACACTTTTTTAGAATGAAGCGGCCAAAGCATCCTCTTTATAGGACCCATTTTCAAGTTTATTTTTAATTGCCTCAAAAGCAAGTATTGTTTCATTCACATCTTCAAGGGTATGCACCGCTGTCGGAATAATCCTCAACATGATAATCCCTTTAGGAACAACAGGATAAATAACTACGGAACAAAATATACCGAATTCTTCCCTTAAGTCCCGGATAACTGAGGCAGCCTCGCCTAAACCTCCATTTAAAATTACGGGTGTTACAGGAGATTGTGTAGTTCCAATATTAAAACCTTTCTCCCTGAATCCATTTTGTATGGCATTAACTACTTTCCACAAATTATCTTTTAGCTCTGGCTGTGTCCTTAGCAATTCCAGCCTCTTTAGGCCTCCTATAACAAAAGGCATCGGTAACGACTTCGCAAAAATTTGCGAACGGACATTGAATTTTAAATAATGCATAATATCCCTGTCGCCGGCAATAAAGCCTCCAATACTGGCCATCGCTTTAGCAAAAGTAGAAAAATAAATATCAATGCCATCTTGCACACCTTGCTGCTCGCCTACGCCAGCACCAGTTGCGCCCATGGTTCCAAATCCATGTGCATCATCTACCAATAGCCTGAAATTATATTTTTCCTTTAACTTTACGATTTCCTTAAGGTTGCCCATATTGCCAGACATCCCAAAAACACCTTCCGTAATTACCAATATAGCACCACCGGAATCTTTGGTAAGCCTGGTGGCCCGCTCCAGCTGTTTGGCAAGGTTTTCCATATCGTTATGTGGGTAAACCAATCGTTTGCCCATATGAAGCCTTACACCGTCAATAATACATGCATGCGATTCGCCATCATATACAATTACATCTTTCCTGTCTACCAGGGCATCTATTACAGACATTATTCCCTGATAACCATAATTTAAAAGCATTGCAGCTTCTTTTTTAACAAAAACAGCCAATTCTGCCTCAAACTGATCATGGTAAATTGAGTTACCGGACATCATCCTTGCTCCCATTGGGTATGCCAAGCCCCATTGTTCTGCTGCATCGGCATCTGCTTTCCTTATTTCAGGATGGTTTGCAAGCCCTAAATAATTATTCAGGCTCCATGTGAGCACTGTTTTGCCACGGAATGTCATGCGTGGAGCTATTTCACCCTCAAGTTTAGGGAACATATAATATCCCCCTTCATCTCTGTGAGAGAGCTTCCCTAGAGGCCCCCTGTCCTTTAACAATTTTTCAAATAAATCCACCGCTGATCATATTAATTATTAAAAACTTTTATGAATATAATTTTCAAAAACACACAAATTTACTATTAATTAAATATTACCCAAAAAATAGGACTTAATTTATTCTTTTACAACTAAAATGCAAAGAATGATAGGTTAGGTTGGAGTTATTGGGGAAGGTGGAAAAAATTTGTAAGTTGATGATTTAGAGAATATGTAAGGAGATTAGTAAAAAATATTGATTTACTATTAATTACCTGTTGTAAGAAATTATATTCATTAAAAATCAAATTGGTGTGAAAAACTATTTCTGATTAAGTTCTTTGGTCATTAAGGTTTAAAAAAATAATATCTTATAGAAATTTATTAAGGTAAAGAACAAATTTAAGTGCAGAAAGCCTCTTAAAGGATGACACTAAAAACGGAATCTAAGGATTTTATTTAAATGTATCATTATAATGTCACACCTTCGGGGTTTTACAGAACCCTTAATAGTATCTTCTATTGGGTTGAACAAAACCCATTCTCAGAAGCAAAATCTTGCTTTTAGTTCAACCATTTCATGGTTGGGGTTTTTACCTACTTTTACACCGCATTTCATAAGGTGTTATTCACATTCAATCCTTACAGGATTGAGAGAAAAAAAATCTAAGTAGAAAAGCTTGGGATTGAAGGTTTCAATATCTTTAAAAAAGCAAAATTAAGTTTCACACAACGGGTTATTAATTTAAAAAAAAAAGACTGCTCCTTTAATTTAAAAACTATTAATAGTAGACTTGATCGAAGGTTGAGTGTATTGGAAAACAAAATATATTTCACTTTTTGATACATAATTATCTATAGTTTTTTTTAGAAATCCATATTTATTAGATTACACATATTATGTGTGGGTTCATTAAAATCATAGATCTATTTTAATTAAAAAACCCATTACCTATTATCTAATCATTTATTATGAAAAAAATCTTAATTGCCAACCGGGGGGAAATAGCTTTAAGGATCATGCGGTCGGCCAAGGAAATGGGCATCAAAACCGTAGCAGTTTACAGTGAGGCCGACAGGAATGCCTTACATGTGAGGTACGCTGATGAGGCTTACCTTATAGGCCCTCCTCAGGCTGCACAATCTTATTTAGTAGGTGAAAAAGTTATAGAAGCCTGTAAAAAATCAGGTGCCGAAGCAATACATCCCGGTTATGGTTTCCTTTCAGAAAACGCCACATTTGCCAGGCAGGTCTCGGAAGCAGGATTAATATTCATTGGCCCTTCGCCTGAAGCAATAAGTATAATGGGCGATAAGCTGGCAGCGAAACAAGCTGCTATGAAATACAATATCCCCATGGTACCTGGCACAGAAAAAGCAATAGAGGATGTGGAAAAAGCCAAAGAAACAGCAAAAATAATAGGATACCCTATACTAATAAAAGCAAGTGCGGGTGGCGGAGGCAAAGGCATGAGAATTGTAGAACAGGAAGCCGATTTTGAAGAACAGATGAAAAGGGCAGTTAGTGAAGCAACTGCGGCTTTCGGCAATGGATCTGTGTTCATAGAAAAATACATAACCTCCCCCCGGCATATAGAGATCCAGGTTTTGGGGGATCAACATGGCAATTTGGTTCATTTATTTGAAAGGGATTGCTCCATTCAAAGAAGGCACCAAAAAGTTATAGAAGAAGCACCCTCTTCAATTCTTAATGAAGAAACAAGGGCGGCAATGGGAAAAGCTGCTGTCGGAGTAGCCAAAGCCTGTAATTATTATGGGGCAGGGACAGTTGAATTTATCCTTGACGAGAACCATGATTTTTATTTCCTGGAAATGAACACCAGACTCCAGGTAGAGCACCCTGTTACAGAACTTATAACGGGAATAGACTTAGTAAAAGAACAAATAAAAATCGCAAAGGGAGAAAAGTTAAGTTTTAAACAAGAAGATCTAACCATAAAAGGGCATGCACTGGAAGTTAGGGTTTATGCAGAAGACCCAGCCAATAATTTCCTTCCCGACACGGGCACGCTGGAAACCTATAAAAGACCTCAAGGTCCTGGCATCAGGGTCGATGATGGATTTGAGCAAGGTATGGAAATACCTATATATTATGACCCTATGATTGCAAAGGTCATTACTTTTGCCGCTAATAGGCCCGCGGCTATTGAAAAGATGATCAGGGCTATAGATGAATATGATATAACAGGTGTTGAAACCACTCTTTCCTTCTGTAATTTTGTCTTGCACCACGATGCATTCAGGTCAGGCAATTTCAATACAAAATTTGTGGAAAAATATTTCACGCCCGATTGCCTAAAACCAAACACAGAAAATGAAGTTTTAGCTGGGGCATTTGTTGCTTATTTAATGGAAAATAAAGATGCAGGTTCAGGCAAATCAAACAATAAAATAGCTTCTCCGACAACATCTAATTGGAAAAACAGATTACATTAATTATTAATTCTCCTTATAAAGAATATACATTCATAATATTATAATACCTAATAAGGAAATATGGCAGAAATTTTACCCCTACGTCCGTGGCGATATAATGATTCCTTAAAAGATAATATAGATGACCTTACCTCACCGCTATTTGATGTAATTTCAGAAAAGCAACGGGAAGTTTTATATAAAAATCCTCTTAACAGCATCCATATTTCTGTTCCTTTAGCAGAAAACCCTGCCGAACATGCTCGTGTGGCCCTTCACCAATGGAAAGTAAATAAGGTTATTGTTCAGGACCCACTGCCCGGGATTTATGTTTATTATCAATATTTTACTGTGCCTGGCAGCACTCAGGAAATTTGCCGCAAAGGTTTTATAGCAAACATCAAGGCCTACGATTGGGGAGACAAAGAAATTTTGCGTCATGAAAACACCATCCCCTCATCGGTAAATGACAGGATAGATTTATTGGAGCAGACAAAACTAAATGTGAGCCCCACCCACGGCCTTTATGCAGACCCGGAATTTCAACTTGAAGGATTTATGGATGAGAGCATAAAGCATCCTTTATATGACACTGAGGATTACCAGGGTGTAAAGGATGTATTGTCGGTAATACATGATGCGAAAATCATCAGGAAGTTTATGGAGGTGATTGCATCTAAGAAAATAATATTGGCAGATGGGCACCATAGGTATGAAGGCTCTTTATCATATAGAAAAAAATGTACTGAAGCAAATTTGCATCATACAGGCAATGAAGGATACAACTTTCACATGATGTACCTCACCAATATTGAAGGGCAGGAATATAGAATATTGCCTACACACCGTATAGTTTCTAACCTGCCGGACTTTGAAAAAAACAATTTCCTCAGTAAAATTGAAGCATATTTTACCATAAAACCTGTTGAAAATGCCCATGATATTGGAGAAATCATCTTAGGCAAAAAATGGGCCTTTGGGTTGATTTTGAAAGACGAAACCTATAAGTTAAAGCTTAAACCTGAAGCATTTGCCCAAATGCACTGGAAATTCCCAACGCTGGTTAAAGAAATGGACCTTACAGTAATGCATTATTTTATTTTTGAAAAAATCCTGGGGATACCAGGAAAAAAGCAAAGGGCTTCCCCGTGCCTGGAATTCACCCGCGATTTTATAGAATGTCTGCACGAAGTAGAACATGACAAGGCTCAATTAGCTCTTATCACGCAAAACATCTCCATTGAAGATGTAAAAAAAATATGCTTTAGTGGTTATATGATGCCCCAAAAATCTACCTACTTTTACCCAAAAGTTATTTGTGGATTTTTATTTAGTTCAATAAAAGAAGATGAATTTCATTCGCCCCCTTATCCTTGCTTCTAATTCTCCCCGGAGAAAACAGCTCTTGCAAGAAGCTGGATTTACATTTACAGTTAAAACCCAGCAGGTAACAGAAGATTATCCTGCTGAAATGCCCTTGATTTCAGTGGCAAAATACCTTGCTGAGAAAAAAGCTATGGCTTTCAACCATGTCCTTGAAGATGAAATTGTAATAGCAGCGGATACGGTAGTAATTCAGGACAATACTTTTTTAGGTAAACCAAAGGATGCACAAGAGGCTGAGAATATGCTCAGGCTAATGTCCGGGAAAATGCACCGGGTTATCACCGGAATGTGCCTCTTGGATAGAAATAAAAAAATAAGCTTCGATGCAGCCACTGAAGTATATTTTAAAAACCTGACTACGGAAGAAATCAATTTTTATATAGAACATTATAAACCCTATGATAAGGCAGGTGCTTATGGTATCCAGGAATGGATTGGACTAATTGGAATAGAAAAAATAGTGGGATCTTACTATAATGTAGTTGGCCTGCCCGTCCAAAAGCTTTATGAGGAACTTTGGAAATTTTGAAAATGAATATTTAAGAAAGAATTATCCAAAAGGAGCATCAGACCGATAAACTGATAATTTAAAATCAGGGCTCATTATCGATAAATTTAGCCTTAAAGGTATTAAAAAATTATTAGCAGAACCCCTATTCATTTTTTGCGCATCAACCCTGGTTTAATGATATATTGATTTACTTTATTTATACATCATCATTAAGGTTTTTTCTCTGCTACTTTTATAGGTTCACCATCTTTTAACTTTTTAGAAACAACCTGGAATGGCCCGGCTATTACCTGGTCATTTTCATTAAGCCCACCCAGTATTTCTATATTGTCATAATCACTGATACCTGTTTCAACCGCTACCATTTTGGCCTTTCCATTATCGTTTATGAAAACTACCTCTTTCATGGCTTCTTCATTTGATCTGTTGCTATTATCACTGACATTCGTTACCGGCTGTGCAGCTGCCTCTTCTGCGTTTTCGTTTTTCTCCTCAGCTTCGGGATTTCTTGTAGTGACTGATGACAAAGGAATGGTTAATATATTATTTTTTTTCTGAGTAATAATATCAACGCTTGCTGTCATGCCTGGGCGAAAGGGGGAAGCACTTCTTTTTCCTTGAATTACATCTTTAAAGGAATCATTAAGGATTTTGATCCTTACCTCAAATTCAGTAATAGCGTCTGAAGAAACCTTATCTTTTGCCGTATTGGCAATGGCTGTAACCACCCCTTTAAATTTTTTTTTGGTATGAGAATAGGAATCTACATCAATAATTGCAGTATCTCCCCTTGAAATCCTGATAATATCATTTTCGTTTACATCCACCCTTACTTCCATCTGGGTAAGATCTGCAATGCGGAGCATTTCTGTGCCTGCCATTTGGGATGTTCCCACTACACGTTCACCTTGCTCTACATTTAGCTTAGAGACCGTGCCGTTGGCTGGTGCATAAATATTGGTAAGGGAAAGGTTTTCATTTGCTTCCTTAACTGAGGCAGCTGCACTTTGAACCATATATTTTGCTGCTTCTACATTTTGTTTTGAAGATTCCAGGTCCTGGGCTGCAATTTTGTACTCTGCTTCCGCCTGTTGGAAATCAGCAGTAGAAATTACTTTTTCTTTAAAAAGGTCCTTGTTTCTTTTAAATGCCTGTTCTGCCAGTGTAAATTGTGCTTCTGCTCTGGACAACCTTGCCTGGGACTCAATGTGGTTTGCCTTCTGTTGGTTAAGGTTTGCCTGCATCCTAGCCAGTGCAGATTGATAATTATCGGGCCTGATTTTAATCAGCAACTGCCCCTGTACGACAGAGTCTCCTTCAATAATGTGGAGCTGGATGATTTCTCCTGGCACATCCGGACTGATTTTTACTTCTTTCTCAGGCTGGACCATCCCGGATGCACTTACTAGTTCGGTTATGTTCATCCTTTTAACTGAAGAAACGTCAACTTCGGTTTCTTTAGGTTTGCCGATCCAACCTGCCGATTTACCCACTACTGCAAGTATGATCAACAATACTGCAATACTCCCTAAAATTATCAATACTTTGTTTGAATTCTTTTTTCTGGCCATTTTAGTCTAGTGATAAAGCTTTTCCTTGATAAAAATCCAATACCTTCATCCTGAAAATATAATCAAATTTTGCCCTGATCATATCAGATTCAGCCTGGTTGAGGTTGTTTTTCGAAACATTGTAATCTACCGCATTGGCAGCCCCCAGGTTGAACCTTTGCTCAGTAACCCTAAAAGCTTCCCGAAGGGCCTCTACCTGTTTTTGGACAGAATTGTATCTTTTTGAGGCAGTCCGTGCATCCAGATAGGCCTGTTCAACTTCCTGACGCAGGTTGTTTTGAGTTTCGAGGGAGTTAATTTCCGCATTTTTTATAAAAATCCTAGATCTTTGAATATCGTTCTTTACCCTGTAATTATTAAAAATTGGAATATTTATCCTGAAGCCTAAATTTTGACCAAGGTGGTTATCAAGCTGTTGCCCGAAAGAAAATTGATTTGCAAGTCTGTTGGTATAATAGGTATTGACATTGCCAAATGCAACCAATGAGGGTGAATTGCCTCCTCTAGCAATTGTTTCGCTTAGATGAGCACTTTTCAAGCGAAGGTTCATGCTTCGCATTATCGGTTGTGTGATTAAAGCTGCATCATAAATTTCACCCACACTTTGGATTAAGCCTACATTTTCATCAATATCTATTTGTGGATCTGCAACCTCAAATTCTGGGTTATAAGGTAGCTGGAGAAACTGCATTAGCTGAAGCTTGGATAAGGCCAATTGATTTTCCGCATTAACTACTGCAAGCTCATCTGTAGCATTAGTAGCTTTTATTTCCAATAAATTAGCACGGGGTACAGAACCAGCTTCCATCAACCTTTGAGTCCTGCCAACTTGTTCAGTTGAAGTATTAAATTGAAAGATGGCATTTTCTAATAATTCTTGATTGAGTAAAACTGTAAGAAAAGAACTTGCAACATTAATACTTACATCATTTTTAGCTTGCTCCATTGCAGCTATGTTGGATTCCGAAATAGCCTTGTTTTGTTTAATGGTATTTTGTGTCTGAAGCCCACCAAAAATTAATACATCGCTGTTCAATCCGAAATCATTAGATTGAATGGTTTGTTCAACAAACCTATTCTCTACTGGATCAATCGTCCTTCCAAAGGCATATCTATGAGTTCCTGAAGCATTTAATGTTGGGATCATTGCTGCCCTGGACTGTAGCAAATCTGCTCTTGATTGTTCAAAATCCAATTGAGATCTTTTAACCCTAATATTATTTTGTAATGCATAATCTATACATTGCTCTAAGGTCCAAGGCCCATTTTGTTGTTGGGAATACCCTGTTTGGATTAACAGGAAAAATCCCAAAAGGATTAACAAAGTCTTTTTCATAAAATCACTATTTCTTATAGTTTAATATCTAAATATTTCAGCACTTTCAATTTTTTATTACAAATCAATATCTGGAATATAAATCAATTCTTCAACCCAATTCAAGCTTTTTAAATATTCACGGGTGAGTGGTTTTAATCCTGAATCCATTTCCAATACCAGGCAAGCAAGGTCATTTTTACCTTTTCTTGACACAGACATGGTGGCAATATTACAGTTATCGTGCGAAACAACATCTGCAATAAAAGCAATACTGCCTTTTTTATCTTCAGCTGTAATAATCAATGTATGAAGCCTTGCACTGAAATTTGCTGTAAAACCATTAATTTCTGAAATATTGATAACGCCACCGCCCAGGCTCTCCCCAATTACTTCAATAGTTTTACCTTCTTTTTCCATTGCCAGTTTTATTGTATTTGGATGCATCGCGGTAGCATTGCCTACAGCTTTAAAATGAAATTCAAAATGGGCTTCCTTTGCG
>JALZND010000002.1:0-10575 GCA_030857845.1 Bacteroidota bacterium
CATGGTTCAATTTAAAGATAACCCTGATCAAAAAAGAAAAAGCTTTTCTGAGCTTACCTTTGCAAACACTCCAATGATTGCCGGATTGGCTTCTATAAGTCAGTTACAAACAGAAATTGTAAGCAGAGAGTCACAAGCTTTAGATGAACTTGCAAGAAAAGTAGGTGCAGCAGATTTTAAATTTGATAAAATTGTTGCCATGGTTCGCCCTGAATCTAAAATTGTTGCTGCAGGAACAAAATATTCTGCCGATCTATTTATTGCTGCTTCTTCGTCTGGTGCTACACCTACCATGAAGAAAGATGGCCAACCAATTCCGGTTGATCCTAGTGGAATGGGAAAAGTTGAATTTACCGCCACTGCTGGTGATTATGATAAAGATGGCTTGGCTAAAAAAACTTTTAAAGCAGAAGTTACACTGAGAAATCCTTCTGGAGTTGACGAAACATTTCCTATAGTACAAGAATATATTGTTGCCAAACCCGTTATTCAGGTACAATCAAAATCTGTTCAAGCTTTGTACAGAAATTGCGGAAATGATTTGAACGTTCAGGTACCAGCTTTAGGAGCAACTTACAATCCTGATTTCACAGCCTCTGGTGCTGCTGTAATCAAAGGAAAAGAAAAAGGAGTAGTAACTATAATACCTGGTGAAGGATCTACAAACGTGAAATTAAATGTTTCCAGCAGTGGAAACCTATTAGGATCACAGGAATTTAAAGTAAGAGGTATTCCTCGCCCTGAAATAAAATTTTACAGCAGGGGCAAAGAAGTAAATGACAAACAAGGTGAATCAATCGCTTCTTTAAGATCTCTTGAAATAAAAGTTATACCAGATGAAAGCTTTAAAGAATTCTTACCAAATGATGCCCGATACCGAGTGGCGCAATGGGAAGTAACTTTGGCAAGAGGCGCCAGACCATTAGGTTCTAAAACAGTAACTGCCCAGGATGTAAACCTTTCTGATCTTTTACAAAAAGCTCAGCCTGGCGATAGGTTTGTAGTAGAGGTAAAAGGAATTCAAAGAATGAATTTCAAAAATGATGTAGAAAATATTAAAGTCGGAGAATTTAAAACCATTTCTCTTAACTAATTACAATAATACAAGAGTATGAAAAAATTAAGTTGTGTGTTAGCATTTGCTTCGCTATTGATGATGGGAGGTCCTGAAACCTCTTATGCTCAAGAAGTAGCTTCAGGTTTTAATCCAAATTCAGTACGCCCCATCCATGATTCTGATATATTGTATAAGAAAAGGGTGTGGAGAAGGATGGATCTAAAGGAGAAGCAAAACCGTCCGTTCTTTGCTTATAATAATGAGATTACAAAAATTATTATTGAAGCAGTAAAACAAGGTATTCTTCATCCTTATGCAAACGACTCCTTAAAAACCAGGATGTCTAAAGAAAAATTCCTCGAAAATCTACAGCTGCCTATTGCTGGCTACCAATCTGATGAGCCGGCTGCAACTGAAGGTGATGAATGGGGATCAGGCGCTAGCGGCTGGGGCGACGAACCTGCAAAAGATGCCAAAGCTGCTGGAGCAAATGGTGCGCCAGCATCTGATGGTTCGTTTTTCAACAACCAGGTTAGTGTTCTTGAGATCATGGAAGACATGATTTTTGATAAAAAAAGATCCAGGTTATATTTTGATATTCAATCTGTAAAATTGGTGCTTCCACCAGACCTTTTCCCTGAAACAGGTTTATTAAGGGAAGTAGGAGTTTTCAGGTACAAAGACTTGGTAGAGCTTTTTAAGAGCATGCCCCAGGAAGCAATTTGGTATAACCCTCAAAACCAGGCTGCGCATAGAAGTCTTGCAGATGCCTTTGAATTAAGGTTGTTTAATGCCAGGATTGTAAAAATAGGTAACCCACGGGATGAATTTCTTGTAGATATTTACAACCAAAGCCCAAAAGATGGTATCATGGCATCAATGAGAATGGAACAGGAACTAATGGAAATGGAGCATAACCTTTGGGAATTCTAATAATCAAAAAAGAATAAATTTTATATAAAAGGACCTTTCGGGGTCCTTTTTTTTTTGTCGTATGCAAAATGAATTATGAAGAAGAGCTGAACATAATTAGCCTCCTTTGGAAAAGAATTTCATAAGATTTTATTCCCTATTTTAAGTTAGTTGAAAGTCCAATAATAAAAATTAGAAATTTATGCGATTGAAAAACTTTGTAGACAACATCAAAAGCTTATATGATGCCATATTTGTAAAAAGATATGAGTAAATGTAGTCATAGTAAACCGTTATATCGGTTACTGATGTTAATAACCTGATTTCGATTATCAAAAACCGGCACCCCAAGCCCAGCGGGCTTGAACCCGAATAGCCCGTGATAACGGGCAATGTAAAAAATTACAGCAACAACCACGGAGTGGTTGAACAATGCATTATAACAGATATTTTTCCTCGAATTGAATATACAAAATTTTCATGTTCAACCCTTTTCAGGGTTGTAATAGTGATTTCGTTTGTCTATTCGAGTTAAAGCCCTTAAGGCTTTAGTAGCTCCTAATGATATCAGCAGCGGTGGTTTAGTCTAAATTGGACTATACATTATAACCTGATTTCGACTATCAAAAACCCGTCGTCAAGCCTAGGTCCAGAAAACTATCGGGAATAATTTCAAAAACCTTTAATTATCCGGTATGTTCTTAACTCAGAGTGATCACGGAGGTGATCAGTAGACGCACCAACGCATGTTCATCCACATTTTCAATCGAACTCAGGCTAATAAGTTAAGTGCATTTTCAATTTCTACTGAAGCAGTTCACTATCTTCCTTTTTTAAACCTAATGCATCAATTAAAATCCTGGCTTTTTCCTTTCCAATTATTGAAATTATTTCCTGGGGATCAGCATTTTGTATCCTTTTTACAGATTTAAAGTGCATCAATAACTTATCAGTAGTTTTTTTGCCAAAGCCTTTTATGCTTTCCAGCTGGGTATTAAAGCTGCTTTTACTTCTTTTATTCCTATGAAACGTTATGGCAAACCTGTGGGCCTCATCCCTGATCCTTTGAAGCAGCATTAAAGATTCTGATTTCTTATCAATATGAAGTGGATAAGGGTCTTCCGGAAAATATATTTCTTCAAGCCTTTTAGCGATCCCAATAATGGGAATAGAACCATAAATGCCCAATTCTTTTAAAGCAGTGCAGGCTGAACTTAATTGTCCTTTGCCCCCATCTATTACAATAAGGTCCGGAAGGCTTTCCTTTTCTTCCAATATTCTTTTATACCTCCTAAAAGTAACCTCTTGCATGGAAGCAAAATCGTCAGGGCCTTCAACTGTTTTTATATTATAATGTCGGTAATCTTTTTTTGATGGTTTACCATTTTTAAAACATACCATTGATGCAACAGGATTTGTGCCTTGCATATTGGAGTTGTCGAAGCATTCTATATGTACCGGCATTGCTTTTAGCTGAAGGTCGTCCTGCAGCTTATTCAGTACCCTAGTTTCCCTTTCTTCTTTTTTGTTGAGGCCAATATTGTACCGCTCATGTTTATAATACAAAGCATTTTTTATAGAAAGGTCTATAAGCTTTTTCTTGTCCCCAATTTTTGGTATGGTAAAATTGAAATCGGTGCCCGGCAATAAAACATCTATATTTGAAATAATTTCATTAAATTGGATTTTATACCGTTCCTTCAGCTCAACTATTACCAATGGAAGGATCTCTTCGTCCTTTTCATCGAGTTTTTTCTTTACCTCAACAGACTGTGTGTAGATGATTGCACCATTCTTAACCTTCAAATAATTTACAAATGCAATCTTCTCATCTGAAACAATGGTAAATACATCAACATCAGAAATGTTTTGATTAACTACCAAAGATTTTGCCTGGAACTTGTCGAGCAATAAAGTTTTCTCTTTATAACCTTGAGCCTTTTCAAATTCCATATTTTCAGCAGCTTTCATCATTTCATTTTTGAAATGGTTTCTAACAATGCTTAAGTTACCTTTTAAGATATGGATCACTTGCTCTATATCATTATTATATTCATCTTCAGTCTGCAGGTCCTGGCAAGGCCCTTTACAATTTCCTATATGATACTCAAGGCAAAGTTTATATTTTAATTGTTTTACACTATCTTCTGACAAAGTGTACCTACAGGTCCTGATGGTATAAAGGTGCTTGATCAGGTCTACAACATTGTACATAGCCTTCACACTCGCATAAGGGCCAAAATAAGTTCCATAGGCGTGATTCACAGACCTGGTGGAATATATTCGTGGAAAGCGTTCTTTGGTCAGGCAAAGATAAGGATAAGTTTTATCATCCTTTAGTAAGATATTATACCTGGGTTGTTGATTTTTTATGAGGCTGTTCTCCAACAGCAAGGCATCTAATTCTGAATTGACGATGGTAAATTCTATGGTCCTTATTTCAGAGACCATTTTTCTTGTTTTTCTATCGGAACTGCTGGTTTTATTGAAATAACTAGTTACCCTTTTTCTAAGGCTTTTGGCCTTTCCTACATAAATAAGAGAGCGATCTTGGTCATAAAATTTATAAACCCCAGGTTCATTTGGTAAAAAATTTATTTGTTCTGGGGTATAAAAAGGTATTTCCATAGAAGTAATATGCTTCAAAAACGATGCAATAATTCAAAATATTAAATAAAAATTTAATATCTGAATAACTGATGGTAAACAAAACAGGCAACTATAAAGTTGCCTGTTGTTATTTTAAAAAGGATATTTTAAAGTATATCTTCTTTATTGACGTTTCTTCTGTTAATGTCAATATCAAGTGTATCTGCTCCATCAAATTGGTTGAAATATTGATTTTTATATCTATCACAATCAATTTCAATACTTAATGGACGGGAAGGCTTTTTAAAAGGGCCTTTTTCATATCCTAAAGAAGCGTCCGCATAAACTTTTTTCATGTATTTTTCCCAAATAGGCATTGCCATCCTTCCACCTACTCCAAAGTTTGATGATCTAAAGTGTATCCATCTATCATCTCCTCCTACCCAAACACCTGATACAAGGTCTTTAGTAATGCCCATGAACCATCCATCACTGTAGTTATTGGTTGTTCCTGTTTTGGCAGCAATTTCATTTTCAGATCGCAATTCCCTGCTTAAACCAATAGCTGTGCCCCCTCCCAGTTCTGTAGCTCCCCGGAGCATGTACAACATTATGTATGCAGTTTCTTCATTTAATGCTTCCACCGTACGTGGGGGAAATTCCTGAAGCACGTTGCCATTTTTATCCTCTATCCTTGTGATATACATGGGCATGGTATAAGTACCTTCGTTTGCAAAGGTACTGTATGCACCCACCAATTCATAAACTGAAACATCGCTGGTGCCAAGACTTAAGGCAAGTACTGGGTCCAAAGGACTTTCAATGCCCAATCTTCTTGCCATATCAACAACATTTTGAGGACCTATTTTCTTCATCATAAATGCAGTAACCGTATTTATAGATTTTGCTAAAGCATACCTTAAAGTCATTTTTTCATTAGTATAGGTATGGTCAAAATTTGGGGGTGACCATGTTGGGGGATCGCTGCCCTCGAGGTGGTAGGTAGTTTTAGCATCTACAACTTCATAACATGGGGAATATCCATTGTCAATAGCTGCTGCATAAACAAAAGGCTTAAAGGTTGAACCTGGCTGCCTGCGACCTTGCTTCACGTGGTCGTATTTAAAATATTTATGGTTGATTCCACCAACCCATGCTTTAACATGGCCGGTATGTGGGTCCATAGACATTAAACCTGCTTGAAGAAATCTTTTAAAATGCCTAATAGAATCCATTTGGCTCATAACCGTATCTTTCTCGCCTTCCCATGTAAATATTTTCATCTTATATGGCCTGTTCATCATAATCATGATGGAGTCAGAATCTTTGCCGTACCTATTTCTCAATTCCCTGTAGTAAGAAGTTTTTTTGGCAGCTTGCTCTACAAAGTTTTTAATCTCAACACCATTTTCGTCAACCCATGGATTTTTGCCTTTCCAATGTTCGTTAAATTTGCCCTGAAGGTATGCCATATGCTCTTCCATGGCTTCTTCTGCATACCTTTGCATCCGGCTGTCGATGGTAGTATAAATTTTCAGTCCGCTCTGGAAAAGATCATGCCCATTGTCATTGGCCCACTTAATCAATGAAGCCCTGATATGCGACCTAAAATAGGTTGCAATTCCTTTATTATGATTTTCTACCTCATATGATAATTCTATAGGCAATGCCTTTAATGAATCCAGCTGTCTTGCCGAAATCATCTCATATCGATGCAGCTTGCTCAAAACCTGATTTCTTTTTGATAGGGCATTGTTAGGGTTCCTGACCGGGTTGTACATAGACGGATTTTGCAATAGTCCTACCAATAAAGCGGATTGCTGCAGGTTGAGGCTATCAGGGCTGGTATTAAAGAATGTTTTAGCGGCTACTTTCAATCCATAAGAATTACTGCCATATTCAACCGTGTTGAGGTACATTTTCAATATTTCTTTTTTTGTATAAGCCTTTTCGAGGCGAACGGCCATAATAGATTCTTTGGTCTTTATGATCACCATATTTAATACAGGCACATCGCTTAAAATTCCTGAAGAATTACTTGACCTGATCCTAAAAAGATTTTTTGCAAGCTGGTGTGTAAGAGTACTTCCACCTCCCTGGTTTCCGCCGAGCAATACAGAAAATACCCCTGCCCTTACCATACTGCGTAAATCTATTCCGGAATGTTCTTCAAATCTATAATCTTCGGAGGCTATAAGGGTATTGATCAGGTTGGGTGATATTTCTTCATATTCCACGGGCGACCTGTTTTCACGGAAATACTTGCCGAGCGAAACATTGTCTGCAGAAAACAACTCAGAAGCTTCATCGTTCTGTGGGTTTTCTAAACTGCGCAATCCAGGCAGCTCCCCGTATAAATTCATGAAGTTAATATTTACCGAGTATATAAAGATTGAGAACAAAACTATTCCCGCCACAAAAACTATCCACATAGTTTTTATAATAGAACTAAATATCGTTCTACTTTTCTTAGGTTTTTCCTTTTGAGGGGTTTTCTTTTTGGATGGGGATTCAGCCATTTCTATTTATAATGTTTTTGGAAAAAGGAAATGTAATTTTTAAAATCTTTGGTCTTGTAAAATATCTGGAAATTATCTTTTGAAATAACAAAATTATCTAAATTTTCATTCCCTTCAGTTGTATTGGCAACTTTTTCGGCGTTGAATTTTGCATGGTAATCCAGGGCCTGCTTCCTGTCTTTAAATTCTGTTATTATGATTATTGACCTCTCGCTATCAAATTTTAAATTTGCCGCTTTTAGGTTTGTTCCTGGAAAGTGCTTTGCATTAAAACTATCTATTTCTTGAGGGAGTGCATCAGACAATTTCCCATCGGGCCTGTACATTAAAATCAGGAAATGGTTCTGATCAAAATATTCAATATATTGAGCGCCTTTCTCGGCCACTATTCTTTTCATCAGATCTTCAGAGGCCTTGAACAGCTTTTGGGCATATGGCATCAGATCACTTTCATTAAAATCTTTTATAAAATTCTTTAAGGCAAACTGGTAATTATGCACGTTCTCAGTTTTTCCAACCAGAAGAATTTCCAATATCTTTAGATGATCCCTAAAATCTGTATCGGGATAATCATTTAGTGCGACAGAAAGCAATTGTTTCGAAGCATCATAATCACCATTGTGATAATGGGCATAAGCATCCTTATAAATTACCTTCAACTTTTCATTAACAATATCGCTCTCCTGCTTAAAGTTTGGGTTTTTAATAATTTTGGCAAAGTTTGAGTTTGGATATTGGTCCAAAACTTTGTCGCGATAGGTTATGTATTTATTATCTTCTAGCTCTTTATATATCAAATATAATAAATATAGAACCTCTGGTTCATTCTCGGTATTTGGAAATCTTTCCAAGAGCGTCTCGAAAGTTTCTCCGGCATTAACTTTTTCCAATAGATCAAAATTATAAATATTGCCCAATTTAAAATATGCTATTTCTATTTTGATTAGTGCCACTTTCTTTTCGGAATCCTTGTAAGGTATTTGCTTAAGCAGGTTTTCTTTGGCTACAGCTCCTACTGAGGGACCTTGGGGTGTTTCTGTCACGGAACCTTGGTCCTGACCTGGTTCACCGCCCTGGGCAAATACAGGCAAAGCTTCTTTGTTGCCCCTTCTCCAGTTGTCTTCAAGTTTTCGGTTTCCCCATATTTTAACAAATTCTGATTGACCTGCACTCAAGGCATTGGTATTATAAAAATACCAGGTGCTGCCTGAAGCATTATTGGTGCCACCTTCATTTGCAAAAATATTGTCAGATTCCCGGGCATTCGATGGAGCACCTCCCCCTCTCTTGCTCTTAGGCTCTTCCTTTTTCCTTTTAAGTTCTTCTTTTTCGATCTCTTTATCTATCATGGCAACAACCTGGGCAGAGTCCATTTTAGATAAAGTCAACAAACTGTCTTGAAAGCTGATGATAGTAAGCTGCTCCACAAAATCTTTTAACACAACCTGTCTGCTTTGAATTGTATTAAAATCAGGTTCATCTTTGGGCATTACTGATATCGTACTGTCATAATAAAGCTTGGCAAGCTCATAATCTTTAACTTTCTCATAATAAATCTTTCCAAGCTGCAAATAAGCATATGATTTCTGCCGGGGGTTTATAGTACTTGCTTTAATTGAAGAATTATAATGTTGAATGGCTTTGTCCATATTTCCCTGCTTTGCTTCAAATTCTGCCATTTCAAAATAGATCTTGTCCCTATATTCTTTGTTCTTAAAATCCTTCACCAACTTTGCGAAGTAATTTCGCACTTTCTTTACATCATTGCCTTTTTTAAAATCATAAACCTGATACATGTAAAGTTTGGTGTAAAAAGACAGCTCATAATCAGGGCCATGTTTTAAACTTTCCTTGTAATTGTTGTATGCTTCTGATTCAAAACCAAGCTGTTGGTAAATTTGCCCTATGATAAAATATATTTTCGCTTTGCCTTCATTTTTATGCAATAAAGGTGCTGCCTCTACAAGATTGGCTACTACATTGTTGTAATCCTGGCGTTTTTGGAATAGGTGCGCCCTGGTAAGGTAAAGGTTTTTAAGGTTTTCCTTTTTTACTTTCTCCTTTTTTAGGAAATCTGATACTGCAATGGCATTGTTTTCTTCATTGATATCAATAAAGGTCCTCATCAGCAAAATTAAAGCCTGGTGCCTTGCATCGTCATCTTCTCCTTTGGTATTTACAAATTTATAGGTCTGTACCGCATTGGGATGATCGCCGCTATAGAACCGGGCCTTGCCAATTAAAATATAGCTATCGTCTACCCACTTGCTGTTTTTGTGCCGCTGGATGGCAATGGAAGATTTTTTTATACAGTCTTCCAATTGGTCCTTCACTGCCGACACAGTTGAGGAATCAACCTCAGGATAAATTTTCAGTATTTGATTGTAATTCTTCTTGTGTGCATCGTTTATTGCCTTCTCTACCTCCTTCATTTTTTTCAGGGCAATAAAATAAGCATTGTACCTCGCTGTGGTATTATGGTATGTCTTGCTGGCGAGATTTTTTCGCTCCGCTGAACATGAGAAAAGAACCAAAATTACGGACCACAAAAAAAGCGTCCTGATTATTATAAAATACGTATTCAAACAATTTCTATTTAAACCTGACACATAACGTAAAAACGACCTCAATTAATACAAAATAATTCACCTTCTTGGTTAATAATATATATTTTTGTTACTCAAAACATAAATAATATTGAAGCCAAGAAAAACATTATCAAGCAGGTTAACCAACGGATATCTCCTTGTTATCCGTAATGAAGAAAACTTTTCAGAGAAAACGACTTTCAGTTTTAATTATGCGAAATTATTAGTTTTTTTAGTAACTGCCTTCATTATATTTCTCACAATAAGCTTGTACCTGGCAAAAACAATATTGGCGCAATGGATGGACCCAAGGTATGCAGAATTGGAAACTAACAGAAAAGTGCTTCAACTTGTTATGGAAGTAGATAGCCTTGAGCAAATTTCACATCAGAAGGATTTATTGATAGCAAATATCAACTACATAATCTCAGGGGAAGAAAGCAATGTTGAAGACTATAAACTTGCCCAGGAAGACGAAAAAATTAAAAATTTAAGCCAAGAAATTAATTTATATTCTTTACCTTCAATAGATTCTCAATTCAGGAAAGAGTTTGAAGATTCTGGCGAAGAACTTGTTACAGTAAAAGGACAGGATTCACGGGAATTATCTGAAATATATTTTTTTCAACCTCTTTCTGGCATTGTATCTTCAACATATAATGCCAAATTGGACCATTATGGAGTAGATGTTGTTTCAAAAAAAAATGAACCTATTAAGAGTGTTGCTGATGGCACTGTTATATTTTCTTCCTGGACGCAAGACGCAGGGTATGTTATAGCAGTACAACACAGGAGCAATTTGATATCAATATATAAGCATAATTCTGCGTTATTAAAGAAAATCGGGCATTTTGTAAATGCTGGCGAAATAATATCAATAATAGGAAATACAGGTGAGCTCACCACAGGG
>JALZND010000002.1:10585-26739 GCA_030857845.1 Bacteroidota bacterium
TTTGAACTATGGTTTAATGGAAACCCCTTAAACCCGGAAGAATTTGTATCATTTTAAAATATTTTAATCATGTTTAATAATAAAGAAGATAAAAAAACCGCTGAAGACCCAAGTAACTCAAGCAATAATATTGGTAAAGGCACACTAATACAAGGAAACATTGAGACCTTTGGAAATTTAAGGATTGAAGGTAAAGTCCTTGGCGATATTAAAACAAAGTCGAAGGTTGTACTTGGTGAATCTTCACATGTTCAAGGTAATATTTTGGCGCAAAATGCAGAAATAGCTGGTGTTGTTAAGGGAATTGTTGAAGTTTCTGATGTTTTGGTACTTAAACCTACAGCGGTAATCCACGGCGATATCATTACCAATAAATTGATTGTAGAATCCGGCGCTACATTTAATGGTGGATGCAAAATGGGAGTAACTATAAATGAGATCAAGATTGGTGACCTGGAGAATGGTGACAAAGAAAAACTTCATAAAATCCCCTTTCCAAATCAACAGCAACCTCAAGGGGCAAAATCTTTTTAGTTAATTTTTCTTGAGGTTTAATAAACAGGTACAAATAGTGTCCTTGCTATATAGTAATACTGATTTTGTATAAAATATGAAATTACTATTTTAGCTTTAAATATTTGACTATGAACCTGGATTCGAAAAATAAAGCATATGTGCCTGAAGAAAATAAAGATAAAAAAGATCCCTTAAATGATTATCTGAAATATTCAGGTATTGCTTTTCAAATGGTTGCATTTATAGGCATTTGTGTTTGGGGAGGAATAAAGCTAGATCAACAATTAGATACGAATCCTTTGTTTATCATCATTTTATCTTTTATAGGAATTTTTGGATCGATATATACTTTATATCGATCTTTGCCAAAGGGGTAAGTTGTTATTGCTCTTTATTATTTTAACCTAAAATCAACATCATATTAAAAATGTTTTTCAAAAGCAATCTTTCATTTCTAAGGGCTTTTATCAATATAGCATTTCTTACTGTTTTACTTTGGACTCTTGTTTTTTTACTGCTTAAATTAGAACTATTTTCCAGGTTTGTACACCCTTATATTCATACTATTATGATCTATTCCTGGGTCGTGGCCATTTTGGTCGCTTATTTTTCTCACATAATATCAAAAATAGGAGGTACTTCAAGATATGTTACCATTATTTTAGGAAGTACTGCCTTGAGAATGGTCTTAAGTATTATTCTACTTATAATTTTATTGTTAAGAGACCCTGAAGAGCGATTAATATTAATAGTTAATTTTTTTATTGTCTATTTATCGTATTTACTATTTGAAATATATAGCATTATAACTAACTTGCGCACGTTTTCAAAAAAGGATAATAACGATGGCATGTAGTTTAGGAAATTTTATATTTAAATCACTGGTAAATAGTTTCTTAATTATAATTTTCTTAGTTTTTTCTGGTGGAATTTCGACAGCGAAGGAAGTAGAGCCAGGAAAGAGTAAAACTGATTATATCCTCCACCACGTAAAAGATTCTCACGAATGGCATATTACTACCTTAGGCCATACACATGTTACACTCCCTTTACCCATAATTTTATATTCTAAGGACAGAGGTTTAGAAGTATTTTCATCTAACCGATTTTTAGATACGGGAACTCATGAAAGAGTCTCATATTCTGGGTATTATTTAGATGATCATGGAAAAATAGCAGCGGAAGATGAAAGCAGGACTTACTATGATTTTTCTATTACTAAAAATGTTTCAATGCTTTTTTTGACAATAATAGTTTTGGTATTTGTAATGCTATCAGTTGCCAACAGGTATAAAAAATATCCGAATAAAGCACCAAAAGGATTGGCTTCATTCTTTGAGCCTATAATTATATTTATAAGAGATGAAATTGCCAAACCTAATATTCCTCAAAAATATGAGAAGTTTCTTCCTTATTTACTTACATTATTCTTCTTTATTTGGTTTGGAAATATTTTGGGGCTTATGCCCGGGGCAGCAAATTTAACCGGTAATATTGCTGTTACCTTTGTACTTGCTACAATTACGTTTATTCTTACCAATATTAATGGCAATAAGGAATATTGGAAACATATTTTTGCAACTCCTGGTGTTCCTAAACTTTTATTGCTGATATTAGTTCCTGTTGAATTTATAGGACTTTTCACAAAACCATTTTCTTTAATGGTCAGGTTGTTTGTGGCAATAACTGCTGGACATATCGTTATTTTGAGCATCATCGGCCTGGCTTTTATTTTCAATTCTTATGTTATTGGTTTTGCCAGCAGTATTTTGGTAATATTTGTAAACATCATTGAAATTCTTGTTGCAACCATTCAGGCTTATGTATTTACCTTATTTTCTGCTATGTATATTGGTGCAGCATCAACTGAGCATGCTCATGAAGATCATAAAACAGATAAAGCTTTAATACACTAATTTTAATTTTTTTTCAATTGTTCATATATAATAAATCTAACTTATGTTAACTGTAATTTTATTAACCGCTGGTTTTGCTTTAATGGGTGCCGGAATTGGTGCTGGTCTTGTTGCAATAGGCGCAGGAATTGGTATTGGTAGAATTGGTGGCCAGGCAATGGAAGGTATTGCCAGACAGCCAGAAGCCGCTGGAAAAATCCAGACTGCAATGCTTATTATTGCTGCACTTATTGAGGTGGTTGCACTTTTCGGTGTGGTAATTTGTTTGTTGATCGCAGTAAACGAGAACATTACATTTTAATTATTTACTTCAGGCTTTTGGCATTAGGCCTAAGCCTGAAGTTCATTAAAAGTTAACAATTGAAAAACTATGGACTTATTAATCCCAGATTCAGGCTTAGTGTTTTGGCAGCTCATCGGTTTTCTGGTGCTGCTATTTATTTTAAGTAAATTTGCCTGGAAACCTATATTAACATCCCTTAAAGAAAGGGAACAATCCATTGAAGCATCTTTGCAAGCAGCAGAATCTGCAAGGAATGAAATGAAATTGCTTCATTCTGAAAATGAAAAACTTTTAGATCAAGCGCGTCTTGAAAGGGACAGGATCCTTAACGATGCACATATTGCCGCAAACACCATACGCGAAGAATCAAGGGTAGAAGCAACTAGAATTGGCAACAAAATAGTGGAAGACGCCAAGGCTGCCATTGAAATCGAAAAGCAAGCCGCATTGACTGAAATGAAAAACCAGGTTGCTATATTATCTGTCGAAATAGCGGAAAAATTATTAAGGAAAGAACTTAATAATGATATTTCACAGAAACTTCTTGTTCAGGATTATATTAATGATTTGAACGTAAACTAAATTATTAATGTCTGACTTAAGAGCTGCTTACCGATATGCAAAATCACTAATATCCTTGGCAGAGGAAAAAGACGTATTGGAGACAATACATAGTGACATGCTTTTATTCACAAAGGTTGTTGAAGAAAACAAGGCATTTCCCCGGATACTTAAAAATCCAATCATCAATCATGAGAAAAAACTTAATATCCTTAAAAGTATATTTAAGGATAAGGTGAACCCAATGACCTTGGCGATTTTTGAAATAATAACACGTAAAAACAGGGAAGCAATACTTCCAGATATTGCAAAATCTTTTCACCATCAATATAATGTCCTTAATGGTATTGAAGAAGCAAAGGTAATCACTACCTTTCCTATTGATGCTAAAATGAGGCAAGAATTCAAAAATATTGTTAGGGAAAAAACCGGAAAACAGGTTGAATTAAAAGAAGAAATCAATGAGTCGTTGATTGGAGGCTATATTTTAAAAATTGGCGACCTTCAAATTGATGAATCGATAAACAGCAAGCTGAAAGAACTTAAGTTAGAGTTTAGTAAAAACCCATACGTTAAGGAATATTAATTGCTGGAAATATTTATAATAGTTATATACTTATCTTAATATAAAAAAATGGCAGAAGTAAGGCCCGATGAAGTATCGGCAATTTTGAGAGAGCAGCTCTCCAATTTTAGGACTGAAGCTGAATTAGAAGAAGTAGGGACAGTTTTGCAAGTTGGTGACGGGGTTGCCCGTATTTATGGGCTTAACAATGCACAATCTGGTGAGCTTCTTGAATTTGAAAATGGGTTGAAAGCTTTGGTTTTGAACCTTGAGGAAGATAATGTGGGTGCGGTTCTTTTAGGTGAGGCTAAAGGAATAAAAGAAGGTGATACTGTAAAAAGAACAAAAACCATTGCATCTGTTTTAGTAGGAGATGGCATTATTGGCCGGGTTGTAAATACACTTGGTAAACCAATAGATGGAAAAGGGCCTATAAAAGGAGAGCTTTTCGAAATGCCTTTGGAACGAAAAGCACCTGGCGTTATTTACAGGCAACCAGTAAATGAGCCTCTTCAAACAGGTATAAAAGCTATAGACTCAATGATCCCAATAGGTAGGGGCCAAAGGGAATTGATCATCGGTGACCGTCAAACAGGCAAATCTGCTGTGGCTATTGATACGATTATTAACCAAAAAGAATATTATGCCAAAGGTGAGCCAGTATTTTGTATTTATGTTGCGGTAGGACAGAAAGCTTCTACAGTTGCGAATATCGTAGCAGCTTTGGAAAAAGGTGGCGCCATGGATTATACTGTTGTAGTATCAGCTTCTGCATCAGACCCTGCACCTATGCAATTCTTCTCACCATTTACAGGTGCTGCAATCGGAGAATATTTTAGGGATACCGGAAGGCCTGCTTTAGTTGTTTATGACGATTTATCCAAACAAGCAGTTGCTTATAGGGAAGTGTCTTTATTGTTAAGAAGGCCACCGGGAAGGGAAGCATATCCTGGTGATGTATTTTACCTTCACTCAAGGTTACTGGAAAGAGCGGCAAAAATCACTTCTGTTGATGAGCTTGCTAAAAACATGAATGACTTACCTGTGTCACTAAGAGGTAAAGTTAAAGGAGGAGGTTCATTAACTGCCCTTCCGATCATTGAAACACAGGCTGGTGACGTTTCGGCTTATATACCAACCAATGTTATTTCTATCACCGATGGTCAGATTTTCCTGGATACCGACCTTTTTAACTCTGGAATAAGGCCTGCAATCAACGTGGGTATTTCTGTATCCAGGGTGGGTGGTAATGCTCAGATCAAATCCATGAAAAAAGTAGCGGGTACTTTAAAACTCGACCAGGCACAATTCAGGGAGCTGGAAGCGTTTTCTAAATTCGGATCGGACCTTGATGCTTCTACTAAGTTAACCATTGACAGGGGCCGTAGAAACCTTGAAATTTTGAAGCAACCTCAATACTCTCCGGTACCGGTAGAGCAGCAGGTTGCAATAATCTATGTTTCTACAAAAGGACATATAGACCAAGTGCCTGCACAAAGTGTAAAAGCATTTGAAAAAGAGTTCTTAAACCTTTTAACCGCACAGCATAAAGATACCCTGGAAGACATAAAAAAAGGAAAGCTTGACGATAATGTAACTGATGTTTTAAAAAGGACTTCTGAAAATTTAGCTAAAAAATACGCTAAACAACCAGTTTAAAAAGTTTAATTAAGCATTATTTTTTAAAAACTTGAAGAAGATAGACCTGTAAAAATATTTACAGGTCTTAGTTCTAAAAAAATATGGCAAATCTCAAAGAGGTAAAAAACAGGATTAATTCTGTCAAGTCTACACAACAGATAACAAAAGCCATGAAAATGGTGGCTGCATCAAAATTGAGGCGTGCACAGGACCGCATCATCCAAATGCGCCCTTATGCAGAAAAACTGAATACTATTCTTCAAAATGTTTCATCTGGAAGCGATTCGGTTTCTAGCGCATACAATATAGACAGGGAAGTAAATTCTGTTCTTTTTATGACCGTGACATCCGATAAAGGATTGGCTGGCGCTTTCAATAGCAATGTTTTTCGTGCTGCAAATTATTTAATGCAAACCCAGTACAAAGAATTTGTAGACCGGAATCAATTGTACATTTTACCCATTGGTAAAAAATCTGTTGATTATTATGCCAAGAGAAAACTGAATATCATCAATGATTATTCTAACCTCTTCGGATCTTTATCTTTTGATAAAGCAAGGGAAGCTGCTGAATTTGCCATGAAAGGATTTATTGAAGGTAGGTTTGACAAAGTAATCCTTATTTACAATGAGTTCAAAAATGTTGCTACGCAGGTGCTTAGGTCGGAACAATTTCTTCCTGTTGTTAAGAAAGAAGCTGATCCTGAAGTAAAAACAGCCAATATCGACTACATCTTTGAGCCTTCTAAGGAGTACATCATTGAAGAGTTGATACCAACTTCTATAAAAATACAATTTTATAAAGCTTTGCTGGAATCAAATGCTGCCGAACATGGTGCACGAATGACAGCCATGGACAAAGCTACAGATAATGCTGGTGAATTACTTAAAGAACTAAAGTTGACCTATAACAGGACACGACAAGCAGCAATCACAAAAGAAATCCTAGAAATTGTTGGTGGTGCAGAAGCGCTGGCAAGTAGCTAAAAAAGCGTAAATAGATTCAAAAGCTCATTTTATGAGCTTTTTTTGTTTATGCCCACGTATATTACAGCTTCAAAAGGGTTTAATGCTTCAATATCTTTTTTGATTTTTCAATATGAAATAATCTAAATTGCCCTGAACTTAATTGTTTGTAATGAAAAGCAATGACTTTGATGCTGTAGCACCCATTTATGATTTTTTAGCCAATCTTATCTTCCAAAAAAATATTTTTCATTCCCAACTTATCTATATTACTAAAATCCCAGCCAACGCTGAAATCCTGATTATAGGTGGAGGAACAGGCAAGATCGTTAATGAAATCCTAAAGGTAAATCCGCAAGTAAAGATCACATATGTTGAATCGTCCAAAAAGATGTTGAAAATTTCAATAAGCAGGATCGATAAGGCTGATAGAGCTAAAATTGATTTTCTCCATGGAGATGAAAATTCTCTTCTGAGCTTTAACAAAGCTTCATTTGATATTATCATCACAAATTTTTTTCTAGATGTTTTCCCTGCTGATCAATTAATACAGGTAATGCAATTTCTTAAAAATGTTTTAAAAGAAAACGGAAAATGGATTCATACAGATTTTATAAATCCGAAAAATGAAAAATTCCCTTACTTAATTTCAGCACTAATAAAAGCAATGTACCTGTTCTTTAGGACCTTTTGCCAACTTGAGGGAAAAGAACTCCTAAACTTTAAAACATATTTTCAAAACCTAGGCTTTCAGGAAGAAGAAAGTCATTTATTTTTTCATAAAATGATTTCGGCCGAATATTATAAGCAGAACGTCTATAACTAATCCTTGATAATAACGCTACCCAATAATTATGAAAGCAGTAGTAATAAATGAATATGGTGGTGCAGAAAAATTATCCATACAAGAAGTAGCCTTACCGATTCGTAAAAAAAATGAATTGTTGATTGAGGTAAAAGCCACAGCCCTTAACAGAGCAGATATTATGCAGCGGCAGGGTAAATACCCACCACCAAAAGGGATTACAGATATCATGGGGTTAGAGCTTGCAGGAATTGTAGAAGAAGCGAGTGAAAATAGCAAGTTTAAAGTAGGAGATAAAGTTTTTGGGCTTATTCCGGGTGGCGGTTACGCAGGTTTTGCAGTAATTCATGAAGATATGGCAATGCCCATTCCATCAAACTTATCATTTATCGAGGCTGCGGCTATTCCCGAAGCTTTCCTTACAGCCTACCAGGCACTTGTGTGGCTGGGTGAGCTTAAAAAACAGGATAAGGTTTTGATCCATGCGGCAGGAAGTGGGGTAGGAACAGCAGCCATTCAAATAGCTAAAACATTAGGAGCTGAAATAATCGGCACTGCTTCTGCCGGAAAGCATCAAATTTGTATTGAATTAGGTGCCGGAAAAATGATTGATTATCAGGAAGGCCCTTTCATCCATAAAGTATTAAAAGATACCGAACAACAAGGAGTTGATGTTATCATCGACTTTATTGGTGCAGATTATTTTCAACAAAATATGGATTGTATAAAATTAGATGGAAGGATTGTATTGCTGGCCGCTATGAGTGGAGGTAAAATATCAGAACTTGATTTAAGGAAAATCCTTATGAAAAGAATCCATATAAAAGGGTCCACCCTTAGGTCCAGGTCCCTTGATTATCAAATAAAATTGACCAAAGATTTTTTTGATTTTGCTGAGCCTCTCTTATTAAATAATAAGATAAAACCGGTAATCGACAAAGTTTTTGATTGGAAACATGTATTTGAAGCCCATACTTTAATGGAGTCCAATAAAAATACAGGTAAAATAGTTTTGGAAATAAATTAATTATCTCCAGGTTTCAAATAAAGAATCAGCGTTGACTTATCAGGTGATTATGATAAAAAAAAATAAAAAATCATGCAATAAAACCCCCTGTAACGACCCCAAAAAATATATAAACATTTTTTCTCAAGTATCACGCAACGTCACTACTAATACTCAAAAATACCATGTTCACTCTTGATAGTGAGCTTTTTTGAATCTGATTTTTCGACTGTTCCAATAACTTGAGCATCTATATTGAAACTTTTCGAGATTTCTATAGCACGTTCAGTTGCTCCTTTCGGTAAGTAAAGCTCCATTCGGTGGCCCATATTAAAAACTTTATACATTTCCGTCCATTGGGTTTTACTTTCTTCCTGGATTAATTTAAACAAGATTGGAGTGGGAAAAAGTGAGTCTTTTATAATATGGAGATCATTTGGAATGAAATTCATGACTTTAGTTTGTGCGCCTCCGCTACAATGTATTACTCCATGTATCTCCTTTTTTAGTTCCTGTATGATCTTTTTCATAACAGGTGCGTAGGTCCTTGTCGGAGACAAAACCATTTTCCCAATATCGTGTTTTGCACCTTCTACCCTATCGGTAAGATTATATTTCCCGGAATAAACTAGGTTTTCAGGCACCTCAGGCTCAAAACTTTCGGGGAATAATTTCGCCAAGTTTTTATTGAATACATCATGCCTTGCCGAGGTTAGCCCATTGCTTCCCATGCCATAATTAAAATCGTTTTCATATGTTGCCTGCCCATATGAGGCCATAGCTACAATTACATCTCCTTCTTTAATATTGTTTGAGATAACTTCATCACGTCGCATCCTGGCAATAACTGTACTGTCCACAATAATTGTCCGTACTACATCTCCCACATCAGCCGTTTCTCCTCCTGTGCTATAAATATTGATGCCATTGTCCCTAAGCATCTGCAATACTTCTTCCGTACCCTCAATAATTGCTGAAATTACTTCACCCGGTATCCTGTTTTTATTTCTGCCAATGGTAGAAGACAACAGGATATCATTTGTGGCTCCAACACATATGAGGTCATCGATATTCATGATGATGGCATCCTGGGCTATTCCCTTCCATACAGAAAGGTCACCGGTTTTTTTCCAGTACATGTAGGCCAATGAAGATTTTGTACCTGCACCATCAGCATGCATGATATTGCAATAGGCATCATCTTTCCCCAGGTGGTCGGGGCTTATCTTGCAAAATGCATTTGGGAACAAACCTTTATCCAAATTCTTTATTGCCTGGTGTACATCTTCTTTTGATGCTGAAACGCCTCTTTGTGAATACCTATCTACCATAAATCTATAGTATTATAATTGGAGAATAAAAAAAGTACTGTACAACAGGCTTCCCCTGGAATAATTTTTAATTTTTGAATTGCTCAAGAAATTAATTGGCACAAAAATAAGAAAAGCCTATTTACCAAAAGACTATATGGAAAAAAATAATTAGGTTATGGGGATTAGGGAATGGTGATTGGTGAATGGCGGCTCGAATAAAATATGTCAAGGAGCATTGTAAAGTGTTTGGTTAACGATGCCCCTTTTGCAAATTAAAAGCATTCGAAAAATATGAATCATGGAATATCCTATCAAAAACCATTGATTCAATAATTATACATAAAAATTGAATTTTAATTTAAAACTAAAATATTGTTATTATAAAACCGCTGACATTCAGTTATATGAGGAGATAAAGGATCACCCTGAATGATTATTCTTTTATTGAACATCCAAATTTTGACTGATAGAAAAGGCCATAATATAATTTTTCATGACCTTCTTTCAAATATTCAAAACCTACCTTAAAAATAAAACTTTAAAAATAGATAAAGTATTATTCCTATTACCCATGACCCATACCCTATAACCTAAACCTTATTTATTGGGACCAAGCTCTTCCATCCTGTTTGTATCTGGGTTATATTCAAATACCTTAAATTCTGTCCTTCTGTTTTGCTGATGTTCTTCTTCCGAGCATGCTGCATCGTTTGTACATCGGTTGATTAGTTGAGTTTCTCCATATCCTTTCGCCCTGATCCTGGTCTTATCAATTCCTTCTGATACAATATAATTCACAGCCGATTCTGCCCTTCTTTGAGAAAGCCTAAGGTTATAATCATCATCAGCACGTGAATCTGTATGAGACCCTAATTCAATTTTTATGTTAGGATTATCTTTTAACAATGCTACCAGCTTATCGATCTCAACAGCCGCATCTGATCGGATATCTGCTTTATCAAGGTCATAATAAATGTTTTCAAGAACAATTGTCTTATTAAGAACAATTTTGTCAAGGACTAATTTTGTTTCAAACGTTATATTTGTAACAGGTTTAGTAAGCTCTTCCTGTGGTACAGTTTTCCCTACCGTGGTAAATTCTTCGCGGGTGGTGAAATGGCCTTGTTTAGCTCCGACCAACTCATAATTCATGCCGCCTTCTACCTTAAAATTAAATTTCCCATCCAGGTCACTGGCTGCTTCTTCAATTAAGTTGCCACTGCTATCAACAAACCTGATCTTAACATTTGGAAGGATTTCCTCCTCCCCCTGATCGTTGGTTGTGTAGGTAAGGCCAGCAAGGAAATAATTAACAACCTTTCTTTCTGGCGAATTATCTATAAGCAAAAAGATATCGTCATCCCCTTTGCTGGAAGATCTATTGGATGAGAAAAATCCATGCATTGGGTTGATATAGGATAAACCAAAATCGTCATTGGCGGAATTTATAGGTGTTCCCAAATTTTCTATTTCAATTTTGCCTTCTTTTCTTACTGCCACAAAAATATCAAGCTGTCCCAAACCAGGGTGTCCATTGGAAGAAAAGAACAATCGGCCATCATCTGTAACATGAGGGAACAATTCATCACCACTTGTATTGATTTCATTGCCCATGTTTTTTACGTTTACCCACCTACCGTTGCCATCCATTGTTGCAGAATAAAGATCGATTCCACCAAATCCCCCTTCACGATTTGAGGCAAAATATAAAGTTCGCCCATCGGCACTAAAAACAGGGGTAGAATCCCAGGCATTGGGATCGTTTATGCTCATCATTTCTGGTTTGGTCCAATCTCCCCTCCTGAGATAGCTTATATATAGATTTACTTCTTTTGTGCCTTTATTTCGACCGCTGTTGCCCCTTGCAAAGATCATGGTCTTTCCATCACGTGAGAAAGCTATAGAACCTTCGTTGATGTTACCTGTGTTGAAATCTTCCCCTAATGGTTGAATGGTAGATACATCAACCCGCGAACCTTCAATTTTGGCCTTGTAAAGATTGGAAAATGGAGTCCCTGTGGCTTTATAGATTTTACCATTTCCACGTGAAGAGGTAAAATATATTTCCCCATTATAAACTACTGGTGCGTACTCACCTGCTTCTGTGTTCAGGGCATCCATATTACGGATCTCAAAATAATTCTTTTTGGAAATAAGCTGATCCAGTTTCCCTAGGTTATTTACTTCCTTTTTTGCCCTATCTATGTACTCGAAATTGCTTGCATTTTCCAAGTAAGACAGGAACTGCTCTTTGGCTTCCTTATATTGTTCATTTGCTTTTAATGCATACCCAAGGTAAAATTTAGCGGATTCATCTTTTATGCCTTGCTCAATAGCAGCTTTATAAAAGGGGGCTGCCAAATTTAATCTGTTGGACAGCCGATAAGCTTCTGCTATTTGAAAATTTGATGCTGCCCTATAACTTCCTTTCTTTAAGGCGGTTTCATAAAAACCTACTGCATCGTTGTATTCTCCATTTTCAAATCTTTTATTTCCTTTTTTAAAAGAATTACAAGCAGAAATGATGAGAAGGAAAATAATTATAACTGATATACTTCTTAAAGACATAATTTTCTTCAATTTGCTATGGTTTATATTTTATTGTTTATATATCTATTATACACCGGGAATTTTGAAGTATAAGGACAACGATAAATTCAACCCTTAATTGTACTAAATTTTCACCTTAAAATATCTGTTTATCCAAGAATCTTTGGCTTTTATCAACCAAGTGTTTTCAAGGCCCTCCTTTCTGTCTATCAGGTTGTTAAAAACCAAAGTATCTTGATTTATATGACCTTCTTCAACACTTTTTTTAACCCCGTTCAAAGTTTCTAAATGTAGATTTCCGTCAATTAAAAAAGCTACTTTGGAGCGGTCCATAAAACTGAGGTTAAGCCAGTTTTCCAATAACTGGATGAATCGCACTGAATTATCAATAGAACAACCACTCGGTTGGTGAAAGCCCTCATAAACCGCCAATACAAGAAACTGGTCATAAAATATCTTGGACGAACAAGCGAGCTTGCTTCCGTGGGCAGCCCAATCATTTAAAAAAGATTTCGTTTTTTGCTGGACTTTTTCTACTTCTTCATCATTCAACTTTCGGTCCGCCTGATAAATCCAAATCCTGGAATCAGCAGGTATTTCTTCAAATGGGATAAACATCTTTACAGTAATCAGTTATTAGTTTTCAGTAATTTCAATTGTGTATTGAAACAACATTTATAATCTACTTGGTTCCTAGGTTATCTGATAGTACTTAAATAAAGAACCTTTAATTTTAAAGAATAATTTAATCCTCCAAAAATAAATTAAAGAACCTGTATTACAATTTCATTAAAGTAATATCATTTTATAATTCTATCATTCCATCGATCTCTCGATCAATTCTGCAATATCCAGTACTTTTACCTCGGCTTCTTTTTCTTTATTTTTTATTCCATCGGTGAGCATTGTCATACAAAACGGGCATGCTGCAGCAATAACATTTGCGCCGGTTGCAAGGGCCTCTTCAGTCCTTTCAATATTTACCTCTTTATTTCCTGGTTCGGCATCTTTAAACATTTGAGCACCACCTGCCCCACAGCACAAACCTTTGGTCCTGGACCTCTTCATTTCTACCAGCTCTACATCAAGCGCTTCAAGAACTTCACGAGGGGCTTCATATATATTATTTATTCGGCCAAGATAGCAGGAGTCATGGTAAGTAATGCGTTTCCCTTTAAATGCACCACCGCCTTTCAGTTTTATCATTCCATCGTTGATAAGCTGTTGAAGGAAGGTAGCATGATGGATTACTTCATAATGCCCTCCTAAATCAGGATATTCATTTTTCATTATATTAAAACAATGAGGGCAAGCAGTCACAATTTTTTTTACTCCATATCCATTTAAGACTTGAATATTTGCAACAGCTTGCATCTGGAACAAAAATTCATTCCCTGCCCTTCTCGCAGGGTCGCCGGTACATGCTTCCTCTGTACCAAGCACCGCGAAATTTATTTTTATTTTGTTGAGTATTTTTACAAAAGCTTTGGTAATATTTTTTGCCCTATCATCAAAGGAACCAGAACATCCTACCCAAAACAATATCTCCGGTGTTTCACCACCTGAAACCATTTCTGCCATTGTAGGTACTTTATTTATTGCTTCACTCATAATTCTTTAATTAGGTAATGGGTTATGGGTAATAGGTAATAGGTTATGGGTAATAGGTAATAGGTAATAGGTTATGGGTAATAGGTAATAGGTAATAGGTAATAGGTTATAGATTATGGGTAATGGGTTATGGGTAAAAAATAATATAACATGTTCAGTTTTTATGTTTATCAGTTATAATGCCTCTATAAATTTAATTAAATTACATTTTGCTTCTATGTCCCATCTCCCATAACCTATTACCTTTTTTCCGACCCATCTTCTTTTTTAAGGTCTTCTGCCCAGTTAAACCTATCGGAAGGTGAAAATTTCCAGGGGGCAAAATTTGTTTCAATATTAGAGTACATTGCATTCCATGGTGGCGGGGAGCTTGATTCTTCCATGGCCATATATCTTCTTAGCTGCAAAATAATAGATAAAGGGTCTATCATTACAGGACATGCCTCCACGCAGGCATTACAGGTAGTACATGCGTTGATTTCTTCTTTTAAAATATAGTCTCCCAATAAGCTTTTACCATCATCCAGGCCTTTTTCACCTTTTTCCATGTTCCTGCCTACCTCTTCCATCCTGTCACGGGTATCCATCATGATTTTTCTTGGCGACAGGAGTTTTCCTGTTATGTTTGCAGGGCAACTATCTGTACACCTTCCGCATTCTGTACAAGTAAATGCGTCCATTAGGTTTTTCCAGTGCAGGTCATTTATGTCTTTTGCCCCGAGTCTTCCTACTTCTGCAGGTGGTTCTTCTACTTGAGAAGTATCTGTTGTTGCGTTGATCCCCAACATCATATTTACCTCTCGGGTCACTTCGGGCATGTTTTCCATTTTTCCCCTGGGCTTTAAATTGGCAAAATAGGTATTTGGAAAGGCAAGGAATATATGAATATGCTTTGAATAGGTAATATAAATTGAAAAGGCCATTATGCCAATAATATGGAACCACCATGCAAAACGTTCTAAAAATACCAAAGTGGTTGTAGGCAAACCTTCAAACAACGGCATCATCAATGAGCTGAAAAACATCCTACCAGTTTGCGGGTAAGTATCCAATCTTGTTTGCAAAATTTGGTCTGTGGCATTCATAGTAAAAATTGCAAACATCAAAGTGATTTCTATGCATAAGATAAGGTTGGCGTCTAAGGAAGGCCACCTGGTCAATTCCCTAGCTGTAAACCTTTTTACTTTGATTATATTTCTGCGGATCAGGAATATTGCCGAGGCTATAACAACCAAAACAGCTAGGAATTCAAAAATATTTAAAGGCAAAAAATAGTAATCAGCCATATAAGGTGCAAATGCTCGATGTGTACCGAACAAGCCATCAATAACAAATTCTAATACTTCAAAATTTATAATTATAAAACCAACATACAGAATTAAATGCAAAATAGCCGGCACAATCCTTTTAAACATCTTTTTTTGCCCAAAAGCTACCAGCAACATCATCTTCCATCTCTCACCGGGATTATCGCTTCTATCAACGTCCCTGCCCAAAAAAATCAATTTTTTAATGTGACGAATCCTTTTAATTAATATAACAGAGGCAATTACAACAACAACTAAAAATAGGATCTGTGATAAGTAAGTCATTTTAAATGATTTATGATTTCCTGTCGTTTATTATTAAATAAAATTTTGCATCAAATATTATTTTATATATTTTTGTGCACCAAAAGGAGGTGATGTAGCTCAGTTGGTAGAGCATCGGACTGAAAATCCGTGAGTCGGTGGTTCGAATCCACTCATCACCACCACATTAAGCTTCTCGTTTCGGGAAGCTTTTTTTATTATATATAAGTGGTAAAACAAGTTGTTTTTGATCATTTCTAAAAATAAGGATTTATTTTTAATATTACCCAAAGAGAAGATCAATTTTGAATGATGAATGATAAATGTTGAATGTTGAATGTTGAATGTTGAATGTTGAATGTTGAGTTAATAAACTCATTGCCATCTTTGGAAGTTGTTATTAATGATGTAAATAAAAACCAAATGTTTTCTAAGAATTTTAATTTTGCATGAGCGATAATTGAAATATTTATAAACATTTTCTATTAAAAGGAATGTTACATAAAAACCCATAACCCATAACCCATAACCCATAACCTATTACCTAAAAATGAATAAAGGAAAAACCGGTGTTTTGCTAGTAAACCTTGGTACACCAGATTCACCTGAAACTGGTGATGTAAGAAAATACCTACGTGAATTTTTACTGGACAAAAGAGTTATTGATATTCCTACTGTGCCCCGGTGGATGCTTATAAATCTAGTAATTGCCCCTTTTCGTGCGCCAAAATCTGCAAAAATTTATAAAGAACTTTGGGAAGAAAGAGGTTCGCCTTTAAAGTTTTATGGCGAAGATGTTAAGAGGTTGTTACAAGAAAAATTAGGTGACAATTACCTTGTTAGTTTTGGAA
>JALZND010000002.1:26749-30570 GCA_030857845.1 Bacteroidota bacterium
GGAATGCGCTATCAGAGCCCTTCATTGCAATCGGCTTTAGATGAACTTCAGTCACAAGGAGTAGAAAAAATAAAAGTTATTCCCATGTTTCCTCAGTATGCTTCTTCCAGCACAGGATCCGCTATTGAAAAAGTAATGGACATTGTAAAAAACTGGGAGGTGATTCCTTCAATAGAATTTACTAGCAATTTCATCGAAGAGCCCCTTTTTATTGAAGCTTTTGCAAATATAGCGAGGAAGTATATGAATGAAACGCAATTTGATCATGTTATTTTTAGCTATCATGGACTTCCCGAACGGCAAATAAAAAAAGCTTCTTTTGATAAATATTGCCAACTAAATGATAAATGTTGCTCAGTTTACCATAAGAAAAATAAATATTGTTACAGGGCCCAATGCTTCCAAACATCGAGGTTGTTGGTTAAAGCCTTAAACATTAAAGAAGAAAATTACACCGTAGCATTTCAGTCACGGCTCGGTAAAGACCCATGGATAAAACCATATACTGATGAAGTTATAAAAGAACTTCCTGCAAAAGGGATCAAAAAGGTGCTGGCATTCTCTCCTTCATTTGTAGCAGATTGCCTGGAAACCACCATAGAGGTAGGCACTGAATTTAAAGAAATTTTCGAAAAAGCGGGTGGGGAACATTGGCAGCTTGTTGAAAGTTTAAACACGCATCCAGTTTGGATTGAATGCCTTACGAAGATAGTAACAGGGAAGGAAGAAAGGATTGAAGGAAAAAGGGTATTTAATTAGAAATAATTATTAATAGGTATTATCATGATGCTACTAAAGTTAAAATTACCCGATCCTTATAAATAGGGCAACATTATTATTAAAGTTCATAAGATTCAAAGACAAGCGGCTATTTAACAAGAATCTCCCACAACTTTTCTATAGTAAAGTCTATTTCCTCTATAGTATTATACTTGCTGAATGAAAATCTTATTGCTCCTTTATCTGGCGCTGCATTTATGGAAGTCAAAACATGAGATCCAATATTGGTTCCGCTGGAGCATGCGCTGCCACCCGAAGCAGATATTTTATTTATATCAAGGTTGAACAACAGCATGTCATGATCTTCGTGTGGAGGAAGACAAACATTTAACACCGTATACAAGCTTTTTTGTGGATTTTTTGAATCTCCATGAAAATCTACACCAGGGATTTTTTCTATCAGACGGTCAATCATATAACCTTTTAACCCTTGTATATGCTGGTGGTGCTGGTCCATATCCCTATAGGCAATTTCCATAGCTTTGGACAAACCTACTATTCCATAAACATTTTCAGTTCCGCCCCGCATATTACGCTCTTGGGAGCCACCGGTTATAAAAGGCTTGATCTTCAGTGCGTTATTTAAATAGATAAACCCTATACCTTTAGGGCCATGAAATTTATGTGCAGCCCCAACAATGCTATGAACTTTCAGTTTTGATAAGTCATGAGCATAATGGCACATTGTCTGAACAGTATCCGAATGAAAAACAGCATTGTGTAATTCACAAATCCCACCTACTTTTTCAATATCAGTAATATTACCAATTTCATTATTGGCGTGCATCAATGAGACTAAAGTGCGCTCTCCTTTTGCCAATAAAAAATCTAAATGATCCATATCGATATGCCCTTTAGCATCAAGTGCTACATAGGAAAGCAATATTTTACCTTCTTTCTCCAGCTGTTGTAAAGTATGCAATACGGCATGGTGCTCAATTTTTGAGCTGACAGCGTATTTTATATTTAAGGTTTCAATGCTGCACCTTATAGCAAAATTATCAGCTTCTGTTCCTCCTGAAGTAAAAAATATTTCTGAAGGAGAAGTATGCAAAAGTTCAGCAACTTTTTTGCGGGCAACTTCTATTGCAGCCCTTGCTTCCCTTCCATGTGAATGTATGGATGATGGATTTCCAAAACTGTTAAGCATGAACGGTTTCATTGCATCAAAAACTTCCGGGTCCAGAGGAGTGGTAGCTGCATTGTCAAGATAAACCTTCATGTTATCCTTATTAAGATTTGTTGGTAATAATTTCTTTTATATCCGAAATTATTTTATTGGCAAGATAATCCGCTGTAGCCATGGAATCGGATTCTGAATAAATCCTAATGATAGGTTCTGTGTTGGACTTTCTCAGGTGGACCCATTCATTGGAAAAGTCGATCTTTACCCCATCAATGGTATTAATTTGCTCTTTAGAATATTTTTCCTCGATTTGCTCCAGGATACTATCTACATCAATGCCATTTGTAAGCTCTATCTTGTTTTTAGAGATATGATATTTTGGATAAGTTGCCCTAAGCATGGAAGTTAATTTGCCGAAATGGGCTAAGTGAGTCAAAAACAACGCAATTCCTACCAAAGCGTCCCTTCCATAGTGAAGTTCCGGGTATATGATTCCGCCATTTCCTTCCCCGCCAATTACCGCATCAGTTTCTTTCATTTTTGTTACCACATTTACTTCCCCCACAGCCGAGGCTGTATAGGTGCCATCGTGCTTTTCAGTAACTTCTTTTAGGGCACGGGTGGATGAAAGATTTGAAACTGTATTACCTGGAGTTTTGCTCAACACGTAATCAGCTACTGCTACAAGGGTAAATTCCTCGCCAAAAGGTGTTCCGTCTTCATTAATAATTGCCAACCTATCAACATCCGGATCCACAACTATACCAAGGTCATAGCTGCCATGCTTGATTTCATTGCAGATGTAAGTGATATTTTCAGGAAGTGGCTCAGGGTTATGGGGAAAAAAGCCATTTGGGTCACAATAAAATTCTGTTATTTGCTCTACTCCTAGTTTTCTTAAAAGCATAGGCACTGCAATCCCTCCTGTAGAATTGACACAATCTATGGCTATTTTAAAATTTCGGGACTTAATAGCCTGTACGTCTACTAAAGGTAGGTCCAGGATCATGTCGATATGTTTATCAATATAATCTTCCTTTACCCTATAATTGCCCAGCTTATTTACTTCCGAAAATACAAAAGACTCCTTCTTCGCTATCTTTAGAACTTCGCCACCATCTTTGTCAGATATAAATTCACCAAATTGGTTGACCAGTTTCAGGGCATTCCATTGTACCGGGTTATGGCTTGCAGTAATAATTATTCCTCCTCCAGCATTTTCTAGAGGAACAGCAATTTCAACAGTAGGTGTGGTAGAAAGATCAAGATCAATTACATCTATTCCAATGCCTTGTAAGGTAGCAATCACCAACCTGGAAATCATTTTGCCAGATGGGCGGGCATCCCTTCCAATTACAATTTTATTGATACCGGTTTTTTCCTTTGTCCATGCCCCAAATGCCGCCGTAAATTTTACAACATCTACTGGTGTAAGGCCTTCGCCGCTTCGCCCGCCAATAGTACCTCTGATCCCTGAAATTGATTTTATTAATGACACGTTTTTTTCTTTTTTAGCTAATGAAGGGCAAAGGTAAGAAAAAAAAATTTATGTAAAGCTATATAAATGAAAGGCAACACAAATACCAAATAGGGGGATTTTGTTTAGGTAATATTTAAATAAATATATTTATTATTGGCAATAATAGGCTATTTAAATTTTGCAAGGACTTTGTTTACTTCCGAATCTGGGTTCCCACAAGCTGTATCTTTTCCCACTTCTTTTCCACAGTAGCCACATGTGGCACCTTCTTTATTAAGAAAAGGACTTTGAGATGCACAAGTACCTTTGAATTCCCCTTTCTTAAGGAATATTAACCTTACAGACATCAGAATAAAAAATAAGGCTAAAAACCCAATTGCTAATAATACAGTGGCCATGGTTGGTTTGCGTTTTGGCAAAATTAAGACATAATTT
>JALZND010000388.1 GCA_030857845.1 Bacteroidota bacterium
TTTAGCAGTTCAACTCTTATAGCAGTTTTATATTAATTGTAACAATGCATTTATATCCAAAGTCCTGGTATACATATCCAATGTACCGTCTGGTTTTGCAGGCCATTCTTCTTTAGGTTGGTCCCACAATAAAGCTCTACTCCATTTTATCAGGGTTATCAAGGTAAATAGCTTCAGAAACGCCATGGTCAGTAGCTCCTGTTATCGGGTATTCTGCATTCATGAGGTGCTGTACAGCAATGGCAAGCTCCCTCCTATTTTGGAATAATATAGCAGTATGAAAAAGACCTGTACTTCTTTGAGGTGCTGGTGTTGCACCTTTGCTATGCCAAGTGTTCAGCCCTATATGATGATGGTAGCCTCCTGCTGAAATAAAGGCTGCATCTTCACCATACATTGTGGTAAGGCTAAAGCGCAACAACCCACAATAAAAATCAAGGGAGCGTTCAATATTGGAAACTTTTAAATGAACATGGCCTATCTGGGTTTGTGCAGGAATAACATACTTGGGATAATCAGATGTAGAGCCTTCCATAGTTTAATAAGAAAAAAAAAGAGGCAGTTGTAACAACTACCTCAGTTCAATATGTTAAATATAACACTGACATTACGTCAGCACCTTGTTATACAGCAAAACTTTCACCGCACCCACAGGTTCTGGATGCATTTGGATTTACAAACTGAAATCCCTTTCCATTCAATCCATCAGAAAAATCTAAAACAGTACCAATAAGATATAATAGGCTTTTCTTATCAACAAAAATTTTCACGCCATTATCTTCAAAAACCTCATCAGTACCATTATTCTTATCATCAAATTTAAGGTCATACATCAATCCGGAACATCCACCACCCTGAACAGAAACCCGGATATTGTGATTGGAAGTATATCCTTCCTGTGATCTTAGCTCGTGTATTTTGCTTTTAGCTTTTTCAGTAATACTTATCATCTTGAGTATTTTTTATTATAATCTTAATCAATCAAAATTTGTTCCATTTGCTGACAAATCCTTTAAGCATTTGCAAAAAGGTAAATTGGGCTTATGTAAATTTAGAATAAATTAGACAAATAAAAAAGAAATTAAACCTGAAGCGACTTGGGTACAGCCAGCTAATTATTATCAATTACTTTTAAACAGTTAACTTATGGCAATCTAAATATGGGATATCTTAAAAAAGCTTCTTCATAATGAGGTGAATTTTCATAAATAAATTGAAGTTGTGCTTGCCCGTCGGCTTTAAATTTTGGTTCTGCAATTTTTTTTGCTTCAAAATCTTGCTTTAATAGAGGGTTTTCCTGTAGGATTTCCCAGGCCAAATCTTCAAAAACATAATCAGAAAAACCTTCTTTCTGTTGCAATATTGAATCAAAGAAGTTCCAATTGAAAAATGAATCAGGCGCGGTTGGCTCTAATGTTTCTACTAGGTAACGGTTAGCTTCTTGATTGGTATAAATTATATAATCACCTTTCAATAATTTTACTGGTTTATCCGCTTTTGTCACTTTTGTCCCATAATGAAGATAATGGCCTTCATAGGGTTTTTCAAAAGTCTTGTAATCAGCAATATGATATACTTCAACTGATAAAACTGAATCTTTTTCAAGCTGCTGCATCGCCACCTTGTTTAAAAGAAGCCTTTCTATAACTTTGTACCAGCCCCGAGGGACAATATAAGCCTGAGGTTTAATAATACTTTCTGTTGGAATGTACCGGTTATAAAATGGGATAGGCTTTTCAAAAGGTTTTTTTCTATCGTATAACAATCTTTTTTGTCCGGTTACTTTGCTAACAGTTTCTTTGCCTTCATATCCTTTAAATTGTATTATTTCATAATATCCAGTATCCAATTTCCAATCAATTACAAATTCCTGCTGCACCTTTACAGCGTTTTTGGTTTCTTCCCTTAGTTGTTGGATTTTCTCACCATCTTCAGCTACTACCTGCAATAATGCCCTTAAATGCGCATAGGTTGCTTCAACCCTTTGTTTATAAGGCTTCAGCATATGTGTTTCGGGCACAAGGCCCAGTGTATGGAATAATGTTGTATATCCTGAAGAATATCTTGGAAGGTCCAAAAATTGATTAAATCCTAAATCGGGTTTTGTATGGTACACATTCACGTAGGGGGCCATTTCAAATTTTTCATTAAGCATTCTTTTTTTCAGCTTTGGGATCATTTGGGTTTTCAAATAATTGCCTAAAGCCCCTCCCAGCTTGTTTGGTTGCGTTTCAAGCATTGTCATCACATATTGATAATCGGCGCCATTACTCACATGATTGTCTACAAAAACATCAGGATCTATCATATGAAATGCCTTTGTAAAAGATTGGGCATTTTTGGAATCAAGTTTTATGAAATCACGGTTTAGGTCAAGGTTTTGTGCGTTTCCACGGAAACCATATTGCACAGGCCCATGTTGATTTACCCTGGTAGTACTGTTCCTGTTCAATGCCCCACCTATATTGTAAAATGGCACCACTACCAAAACTATGTCTTTATAAAATACAGAAGCTTTTTTATCAAGGGCCAAATCCCTCAAAAACATCATTGAAGCGTCAACACCGTCAGGCTCTCCAGGGTGGATGGCATTGTTGACCATGATGATTTTCTTTTGCTTTTGATGTAAAGAATTAAAATCAAAATCTTGATCTGCCGAGAAAATTACCAGGTGAAGGGGAAATCCACTGTCCGTCTCCCCAAACTCTTGAATATGAATGGATGGAAATTCCTCTGCAAGTTTTTGAAAATATTGAATACCTTCCCGATAAGTAACCGTCTCTGATCCTTTAGTTTGTTCAAATTTTGTTTTAAAACCTATCTGTCCTTTTACACCATCCAACAAAAGAAATGTTAATAGGACTTGCAAGCAGAAAACCTTTATTTTCATGGAAATTTAAGAAATAAAATACTTTACAAAGGTAGCCATTTAACCTTTATTTTGACTCAATATGATTGATTGTGGGATTTTGTTCATCATCAGAAACCTTGTACTGAGGCAATACAATATCACTTCTTTCTAATAACCTATACCAAATTTTCTATAAATAAAGCTCATCAACCATGCAGGACCAATCAATAAAAACTGCACATCTTTAAGGAAAGATGGTTTTTTACCTTCTATTTTATGCCCATAAAACTGCCCGATCCAGGCAAGGAAAAAAATAATAATTGAAACCAGCCACAACGGCGCTACCGTCCATTGGTCAAGCAAGTAAGCAGCAAATGAAAAAAAAGCAACTGTAAGAGCCATTCCAAAAAAGAGTGGGATAGATAGTGTCAAATAATAGATAAGGATCAGCACAAGGGCCAAAGTAGCCCAATTAATAAATGGATTGTTGCCAAGGAACAGATAATCCAAAGGTCCTTGTGGTATGGACCAAAACAAACCAATAATGCTAAAAAATATAAGAGGAACGCATATCCAATGTATTGCCTTATTGGTTTTCATTTCTATGGCTTTCACCATATTCAGATAAAAGTTTGTCAATCTTTTTCATATATTCATTTATAAAGGACCTAAAATGATTACTCAAAAGATATTAAATTCCTGAATCAAAATATAATACATAGAATATTAAATTTTAATTAAAATAGCAATAAATTCTTCGGGGCCAAAGAATTATTAATTTGTAAATCATGAGGTAAAAACATTTAAAGCAATTTATATTTTATTCACATTCCAATCATATGCATAATAAACAACCTTGAAGCTTTTGGGTATCAAGTCTTTTC
>JALZND010000082.1 GCA_030857845.1 Bacteroidota bacterium
AGACAACACAGGTTTTAAAGATCGATCCAACTCAGAAAAAATCTCTTCCTCTGTATTTTGATAAGGGTTAAATCCTGTTGTTTTGGCCTGTTCTACCTTCCCCTGGCCATCTATCATCCTCCAATCGGTTTTGGTAGAACCACTGTCAGCAATTAAGATCATCTGATTATAATATATTCGTTAAAAAAATATGTATGGCAACTTCAAAATGCTGAAGTTATACTACCTTAAGCATTCCTACAATTTCAAATTTATCAAAAACATGGTCCGTATGGGGAGCATCTTTTAATTCTTCAGTAAGGTCCTGGCCGGCCCAATGTTCATAATGCTTACCATCCCTCCATAACCTCGATTTTTTTAGGTCATAAATATTGCCCTTGTAAGCACACCATATATCTTCCCGGTCCTGGCCATTCCTCAATGCAAGCTGAGCACGTGAATAAACCCTCATCTCTTCTGGTACCATGCAAATTACTAAGTGATTTTTAGATGATGTTTTTTTTAAAAAGATTTTTTTGTCTTGGTTAAAATAATTTAGCATGGGTTGCAATCCATCTTTCCGGTAGTTCACCATTATTTGCTGCCAAATAATCAGTATAGCTACAAGGGACAATACAGTTTCTTGAATAGGTATCATGAATCTTTCCCCTGTCTTTTTTACCTTCAGGATATGGCACTTCAAGCCACCATTTTTCACTTATTTTACTTTTATAAAAAACCATAGTGGCAGGATCATATGGCAATGAAACAACATATTTTAAGTAATCGTTGCTTTTGAAGTGCTTTTCATTTTTCCGGTTATAAAAACCTTCAACAAAATACCAAATCATGGTCGCTACGACAGAGGCTGTTTTTTTTTGGGAATCGTCCATTGCAACATTATAATTGTAAAAACCTGCTGAGCTTAATTTTTCATTCAACCCTGCATACCAGCAAATTTGACAAGCTTCCTCACCTGTAAGCCCAAAAGGCTGGGGATTGGTAGTGCCGGGGGCATCACTTGATTTTATTGCTGAAATGTCGAACGACATCATATCGGCATTCCGAATCACTGGCTCCATCTCTTGCAGGTCACGCCTTATGTCCCCAAGTCTATACGTATCAAAATACAATCTTTCCAGGGTCGAGACCTCATCCGGGTCCACAAGGTAACTTTGATAAGCAAGATGGCTATAATTAAATAAGTAATTGGGCTCATGGACCAATATGTTATGTATATGCTGATGCTGGACCTCCTCGCCTTTATTATCCTCCATATCAAAAAGGGCATCTACATTTATTATGCTTATTAATTTTTCCAAATCTTCATATGCCTGAAATTGACCATAATCCAAGTCATGGCTACCGCCGATTAATACAGGCAATACATTTTCTGAAATCAAAATAGCACAAACTTCTTTTATCCTTAAATAAGATTCCTGAAGGTTCATTCCGCTTCGCAAATTGCCCAAATCAATTATTTTGTACCTGGACTTTCCACTTTTAAGCCTATAAAGTTTCTTTCTTATATGATCAGCCGCATAAGATAAGTGGGACCCTTCTTCCTGGAGACCAATCAAAGCAATGTCTGCACCATGATAATCAGGCATTTTTTCGCCGTAGATATTTATAGAATTAATAAAGCAATTGTAGGTGGGGATGTCCAGGTAAACTTGTTCTTCTATTGGTGAAAAAAATATTTTAAGGTCCATATTTATTAGGCAAATTTTTAAACCTTAAATATATCACATCTTAAGTAAACTGTTGAAGGAATTATTAAAAACATTGAAAGGTGTCAAATTGTATCAATCACTAAAGAACAATCCAATTTTTATAGTTAAAAAATTATCATATAGGCATAAAAGTTTATTATGCGACTCTTAATTCTCCGAAAATTTATTTTATTCCTCAGCTAAAATTTCAGGTGCCATTTCTTTAAAGTAATTTTCCAATTTATAGGTACCAAATTGTGGGGCAACAGCATCTTCGGTCAGTACTTCTTTAAAAAAAGACAATTTATCATAAAGATTTTTATCCCAAACCTTAACAAGTGGTAACCCTAAATCTGTAAGCCACTCCGGGATATTCACATTTTTGGCATTCCCAATGGCTTCGCATGCCATTTCTGCAATTTCATTACGGGTATATATTTTAGGGCCGCCGGCTTCTATATGGTTTTTGCCATTTATAATGTTATCTACACATATTTTGGACAAATCAATTTGATGGATTGGGTTTGTTTTCTTATCACCATTCCCAACAGTAATTACCTGGCCTTTCTTGGCCATTAGCAATACATCATGAAGCCCTGTGAAAATGCCAACAGGATGAATTATTGTATAGCTTAGGCCTGATTTTTTAATTTCATCGGTAAATTGCTGATGGGCTTTTGCCAGCTCAAGATCTTTATATTTATCACTTCCAAAAACCGATACATAAACAAATCTTTGAACTTTTCCTTTCAATGCTTCATTTAAAATATTTTTGTTTGCCTGATAATCAATTTCTTTGAAAGTTGATTTTTCGTTTGAAAACATACTGACACTTTTCCCCATAGCCGAGAAAACCACTTTTATTTTGTCACACAAGCCAATTAAAGTTTCCGGTTTTTGTGCATCACCAATAAATATATCATCTGTGATCCCTTCAAGTTTTTTGGCATCATCTTCATCTTTTGCCAGTGCGCGGACTTCATATCCACTTTCTATTAATAGTTTAACAACTTCAAAACCCAGCGAGCCTGTAGCCCCGGCAACAAAAACCTTTTCCATATATTAGCGCTTAAAAAATAAAAAATAATGCAAAAAAATTAAGTATTGAAAATATTCGTTTTATTGAAGTTTTAGATTTATACCAAATATATCTTTACAAGCCTTTTTGGCAGCATAATAACCGCACATGCCATGAACGCCCCCACCAGGAGGCGTAGATGATGAACAAATATAAATACCTTTTGCCGAGGTAGCATAAGGCGACAACCTTAACGCTGGCCTTGTGAAAATTTGTGTTACATCCTGAGCACCTGCATTGATGTCACCACCATAATAATTTGGGTTGTGGCTTTCATATTGGGCAGCAGAAATAGTATGCCTTGCAAGGATCCTTTCTTTAAAACCAGGGGCAAACCTTTCAATTTGATTATCAATATGTGCTGACATATCTACAGGAGATCCTTGCGGCACATGGCAATATGCCCATACAGTGCTTTTGCCTTCAGGGGCCCTGGTGTCGTCAAAGGTACTTTGCTGGGTAAGCAATACAAAGGGCCTTTCACTGTGTTTTCCCAGCCATGCATCTTTTTCAGACCTGGCAATTTCTTCTATGGTACCGCCTAAATGCACCGTGCCTGCTTTTTTGCATAATTCTGATTTAAAAGGAATTTTACCCTCATAGGCATAATCGACCTTAAAGACCCCAACACCATATTTAAACCTATTCAACTGGAATTTATATAAAGATGAAAATTTATGGCCTGCAATCTTCATCATCTGAATGGTATTGGTATCAAAAATCAAAGCATGTGAAGATGGCAGCTCTTTTAAAGACTTTACCATATGGTTTGTTTCGACCGTACCACCTAGTTTTTTAAAATAAGAAACCATGGCATCTGCAATTTTTTGAGAGCCACCTTTTGGCAATGGCCACCCTTTATGGTGGCCCAATATTCCCAGAACAAGGCCTATTGCTGATGTACTTATTTTATCTAATGGGATCATGGAATGTGCTGCCAGTCCTGCGAAAAAACCTTTGGTAACAGGGTTTTTAAAAGTAGCATTGGCCAAACCAGTAGCCGATTGCATTGCTTTTAAACCGAAACGAGCCATTAGGAGCGGATTGTTCGGGATGCGCAAAGGTCCCAGAATGTCTATTACCAAGTCGTTCCATCTTTTTGTAAATGGCTGCATCAAATCAATATATGCACTGCCGTCTATTCCAAATGATTTTGCAGTATCTTCTATGGAGTGGTACATTTGTCCTACTGTTCCATCATCCAAAGGATGTGCCAGTGCCAGGTGCGGATAGATCCATTCCATCCCGTGCTCTTCAAGCGGCACTGTCCTAAAAAATGGCGAGTCGGCCCCTAATGGGTGTATTGCAGAACAAACGTCATGATGATACCCTGGAAGTGTCAATTCTTCTGTCCTCATGCCACCTCCAATAGATGCTTTTCCTTCAATCACAATTACAGAAAGCCCTTCACGCTGCATTGCAATTGCAGCAGCTAATCCATTGGGCCCAGAACCAATCACTACGGCATCATAATCCCTTTTTTCAAGCATGTCTTTTATATTGAAATTATCTAAAAATTTAATCCTTTTATTGCTCAGGCAGTAAAATCCCATGTATTTGCTATCCCGGGCAAGAAATAATAAAAAGATAAATTAATAAAAGAAATAATTGTTTAATTCTGAAGCTGAAATGAAGCTGTAAAAAAATAAAGGCCGAATAATTCGACCTTCGAAATGCGGTTATCCTAATGTTTTGTGGGTGAAAGACGGGACTCGAACCCGCGGCCTCTAGTGCCACAAACTAGCGCTCTAACCAACTGAGCTACAATCACCATTATTGGATTGCAAAAATATAGACTAAAGCCCGATTTACAAAGTAAATGACCCTAAAAATTTACTTGGAAATAAATTTTAATCTTTTGCCCATCTTATTTTCGTAAAATACCCCTTCATCATATACCAGATTGCCTGAAACGAATGTTTTACAAACCGCTGATTTGAAGGAATAACCTTCAAATGGCGACCATCCACATTTCGCTATAATATTTGTTTTATTTACCTCGTGGGGGCGTGCCAGGTCTACCAGCACCAAATCTGCATAATGGCCCTCCCGGATGAAGCCCCTATTTTCAATGCGGAACAAAATCGCAGGATTATGGCACATTTTCTGGGCAATTTTTTCTAGGCTAATCTTTCCCTGATGATAAAATTCAAGCATGGCAACCAGGGAATGTTGCACTAAAGGGCCTCCGGAAGGGGCATTTAAATATTTTTGTTTTTTCTCTTCTAAAGTATGTGGTGCATGGTCGGTAGCAATTACATCTATTTTATCTTCAAGTATCCCTTCAAAAACAGCATTTTTATCTGATCTTGTCTTTACTGCCGGGTTCCATTTAATCAAACTTCCTTTTGTTAAATAATCTGCCTGGTCAAACCATAGATGATGTATACATGCTTCTGAAGTTATTTTTTTATCTTTTAATGAAATTGAATTTTCAAATAAACTTAACTCTTTAGCTGTACTAATATGAAGCACGTGCAGTCTGGCACCCCATTTCTTGGCCAATGATACAGCCATGGAAGATGATTTATAACAAGCTTCGGCACTTCTTATTTCAGGGTGCATTTCAAATGGAATATCCTCACCGTATTCCTTTTTAAATTTATCCAGATTTTTCCTAATGGTTGCCTCATCTTCACAATGTGTTGCAATAAGCATAGGTGACCTGCTGAAAATATTTTCAAGCGTCTTTTCATTATCCACCAGCATATTTCCTGTGGAGGAACCCATAAATATTTTAATGCCACAAACATTCTCAGCATTGGTTTTTAGTACTTCTTCAATATTTTCATTGGAGGCTCCCATAAAAAATGAATAATTGGCGAGCGATGTCCTGGATGCTATTTCATATTTTTCTTCTAGAAGCTTTTGGGTTAAAGTGTTGGGAACGGTATTGGGCATTTCCATATAAGAAGTGACACCGCCGGCAACAGCGGCTTTTGATTCGGTATAAATATCTGCTTTATTTGTAAGGCCTGGTTCGCGGAAATGTACCTGGTCGTCAATGATTCCCGGAAATAGGTACTTTCCCAAACCATCAATAACCTTATCTGCTTGTAGATTGGAAAGGTCTGTACCTATCCTTTCAATCATTTCCCCTCTTATAAAAACATCCGCAGCATAAACCTTCCCTTCATTTACTAATTTTGCATTTAAGATTAAGACAGTTTCCATAACTTTTTTGAGTTTCGCAGTGACAGCAAGATATTCACATATCCATCCATAAAATTTATAGTACAAGATTAATTAACATTTATGATTTCAACTAAACAAGAAAAAAACTTAATTTTATATTTTACGGCAGAAGACAGGATGAGGCAAAAAATATGAATGAAGAAAAAAGTGGATTTGAAATATTTAAGCTTAACAAACAGCTTCTTGATGCAGTAAAAGAAATAGGTTTTACTGAACCTACACCAATTCAAAAAAAGGCACTCCCCTTGATATTGGCAGGTCATGATTTACTGGGGATAGCCCAAACTGGTACAGGGAAAACAGCAGCTTTTTTACTGCCAATCCTGATGAAAATAAAATACGCTCAAGGTACCAACCCCAGGGCATTGATCTTGGCACCCACCCGTGAACTGGCACTCCAAATTGACGACCATATTTCGCAACTTTCTGTTAATATGGATGTGAGGCATACGGCAATTTTTGGGGGTACAGGTGCCCAGGTACAAATTAAGAAAATACAAGAAGGTATCGACATCCTGGTGGCAACACCAGGGAGGTTGCAAGACATATACAGGAGAGGTGATATAATCCTGAAAGAAATAAAAGTACTGGTGCTTGATGAGGCTGACAAAATGATGGACATGGGATTTATGCCTCAGATAAGACGGCTTTTGGAAATTATTCCTGTAAAACGCCAGAACCTTCTTTTTTCAGCTACCATGTCTGATGAAATTATAAAACTTTCAGAAGAATTCCTTGCTTTTCCTGAATTGGCTGAAGTAGCCCCTCAAGCTACAACAGTGGAAAAAATAGAACAGGTTCTTTACCGGGTACCCAATTTCAAGACCAAGGTCAATTTCTTGAGCTTATTGCTAAAAGATGAAGACACTTTTAACAGGGTAATCATTTTTACAAAAACAAAAGCCACAGCCGATAATCTTTTTAAATTTTTAAGGAGGAAATCTTCAGGAGAAATTAAGGTAATACACTCCAATAAGGGCCAAAACACCCGAATCAACTCAATGGATTCTTTTAAAAGAGGGGAAGTAAGAATATTGGTTACGACTGATATTGCCTCCAGGGGTATTGATGTAGAGCTTGTAAGCCAGGTTATAAATTTTGATGTGCCTTATATCCATGAAGATTATGTACACAGAATTGGTCGCACAGGAAGGGCCAATAATGTAGGACAAGCCATAACTTTTGGAACCGATTCCGATCTTTACCATATCAGAAAGATCGAAGCCCTTATTCGCCAAAAGATACCAGTAAAACCTTTACCAGCTGAGCTGGAAATAACAGAAACCGAATTTGATGAGCAACAAGATATTGCCCGGGAAATAGATAATCAAAAGAAGAAGGAAGACCCCACATTTAAAGGAGCTTTTCATGAAAAGAAAAAGCCAATTTTAAAGGACAAGAAGAAGCCGCCAACAAGGAACAAAAGAGGAAGGAAGTATTGAACCTTTGGGAATATAATTCTTATTCCTTCTTCTATTTAACTAAATGAAGTTTTTGGGATAATAATTCTTTTATTTTTATTTCCATTTCCACATTGGACGGATGATCGAAAATTTGCCTTGGCCTTAAGTTAAGTTGGCACTCAAAACAACATTCATTGTTGAGGGTAACAACTTCTTTACAAATAGGACAAGAACTTTGAAAATCTTTTTTGTCCCATGTATTTAGGCTGATCATTGGAGGATTATTAAGCATAATAGTGTATGTTTTATGTTCAACTTATACAAATGTTTATACATTTTATGTATTTGTTGTAACCAATATTATTTAAAATTTATTTAAATGAATATTAGGACAATTCAAATATAAAACTTTAATATCAGGCTTATAATTCCTGTTTAAATTGAAATTTCATAGAAAATAAAAAATTTATTTGAATTATTATCAAAGAAAAATTCTTTAAAAATTGATAATTTTTGTAGGTAATATTCCGTGAAATTTTTACTAATTATTCTTCAATCGAATCCTTTCATCCCTGTTTGACAGCTCCCAGGCGGTATGAAAAACCAAGCGGCTAATTTTTTCCAGCTTTTTAAAATCTATTTTTTCAATGGTATCGGTGTGCTTGTGGTAGTCTTCATGAGTCCCATTAAAATAAAAAATGACCGGGATACTATTTTTAGCAAAATTATAATGGTCTGACCTATAGTAAAACCTGTTGGGATCTTTATCGTCATTGTATCGATAATCAAGTTCCAGGTTAGTATAAGCGGCATTCATTTCTTCACTGATAGTATGGAGCTCATTTGAAAGTTTATTTGATCCAATTAGATAAACATAATTTGGATTGTCTGCATGTGCGGCATCAATCCTTCCTATCATATCAATATTAAGGTTTGCAACAGTTTTCTCCAGAGGAAAAACAGGGTTTTTTGTATAGTATTGAGATCCTAATAGGCCTTTCTCCTCACCCGTAACTGCCATAAATAATAAACTACGCCTAGGAACAAAACCGTCTTTTTTGGCAAGAGCAAAAGCTTGCGCAATCTCTATTACAGCTGATGTACCTGAAGCATCGTCGTCAGCACCATTGAATATCAAGGTATCGTTCATCCCAATATGATCATAATGTGCGGTAATCACAATCACTTCTTCATTTTTATCACCTCCTTCTATAAAACCAAGTACATTTTCAGTTTCCAATTGGTCAAACCTGAGGCGTGACCGGTAAGAAATTTTGGCAGGTTTGATCTTTTGGGAATAATGTTGCTTTTTCTTTTCTGTAATTGATTCCTTTAGTTTTTCAAATTCAATATTAAATATTTCCCCTGCTACTTTAGGGGAAGTATAAAAAATGATGCTTTCCCCACTTTGCTGTGGGTCAAAAGAAACTTTAGGTTCTGTTAAATAATGTTTTAAATTTATTGATTGTGCTTCAAACTCTTCATCTGTGGCAGTATTAACCACAAAAAAGGCAATTGCACCTTTAGAACGTGCGTAGTCCACTTTTTTTGCCCATGTATAAGGTTCGAACGACACAACAAGTACAGCTTTTCCCAAAACATCAGCCGCATTTACTTCCTCTTCGGTTCCGTATCCTAAAAATACTATTTCTGAAGTCTGTTCAAAAGGGACGTCTTTTTTCCCATACCTTATGATGCCTTCGAAATTATTAAATTTTTTTTTATTGATCTTAATATAGATATCTTCCCAAGATGTTTTTATAAGGTTAAATTTTTGAAAATAATCCAGGGTATCATTTTCATTTACAACCGGCATAAGGTTGTTTTTTATGAATTGTTGCTTTATGTACTCGGCAGCCATCTTTTGTCCTTTTTCGCCTGTTTCCCTTCCTTCCAAGCTATCAGAAGCCAAAATTGCAAGATGTTCATATAAGTCTTCTGCCGTTATGGATTCTGAAAACAAAACCCTGGGTTCGGGTCCGGGATCTAAATTTATTAAGAAAGTGAGTGCAAAAATTAATGAAATATTGAATGTCGCTGTCATCTTGTTGAATTATTGTGGGCCCATATCTTTAAATATCCTCAAATTACATTATTCAATTGATTAAATTATAACCTTAATTCAATTTGAATATTTTCCTTTCTCAGGGAACATTTTAAATAATAAATAAATTATACCTTTGTATGAAACCTTAGGGCCCTTCATACTAAACCTACATGTTTTAATACCTTCATTATGAAAATCAATCTGAATCTTACTGAAAAGTTTGAATTAAGGCATATTGGACCAGATGAGGCTCAGATTCAGGAAATGCTCCAAACAATTGGTGCAACTTCCCTTGACGACCTAATTGATCAAACTGTTCCTAAATCAATCCAATTACAAAACAGGCTTAATTTACCTAAAGCAAAAACTGAGCACGAGTTTATGCATGAGTTTAAAAAGATAGCCAAAATGAATAAAAATTTCAAGTCATTTATTGGCTTAGGTTATCATGACTGCATATTACCAGGTGTAATCCAAAGGAATATCCTTGAAAATCCAGGCTGGTATACGGCTTATACTCCTTATCAGGCAGAAATAGCGCAAGGTAGGCTTGAAGCTTTAATAAATTTCCAAACCATGGTAATTGACCTTACTGGAATGGAAATAGCAAATGCATCATTGCTTGATGAGGGAACAGCGGCTGCTGAAGCAATGAGCATGAGCTATGAACTTAGAAAAAAAGAAAGGAAAAACGCAAAAAAGTTCTTCGTTGATATTAATGCACTGCCTCAAACAATTGATATATTAAAAACCAGGGCACAGCCTTTTAATATCGAATTGGAAGTTGGAAACCCACAGGAAGTAAATGTTGCCGATACCGCTTATTTCGGGATTTTCCTACAATATCCCGGTACAGATGGTTCAGTAGTTGATTTTAAGCCACTGATACAGGCAGCAAATGAAAGTGGTTTGCTTGTTACAGTTGCCGCAGATTTATTAAGCTTAACACTTCTTACACCTCCAGGTGAAATGGGAGCTGATATAGTGGTAGGAACTTCTCAAAGATTTGGTGTGCCACTTGGGTATGGAGGGCCGCATGCAGCATATTTTGCTACAAAGGATGATTACAAAAGGACAATTCCGGGAAGGATAATTGGCGTATCTTTAGATAAAGATGGCAAAAAAGCCTACCGTATGGCTTTGCAAACCCGCGAGCAACATATACGCAGGGAAAAAGCTACTTCAAATATTTGTACAGCCCAGGTTTTGCTAGCAGTAATTGCTGGAATGTATACTGTTTATCATGGTCCGGAAGGGATCAAAAATATTGCCCTTAGGGTACATGGCCTTACCAAACTATTGGATAAAAGTCTAAAAAGCCTTGGTGTATCGCAAAAAAACGAATTATATTTTGAGACTTTAAAAATTGAACTTGACAATGCATCCATAGATAAAGTTAAAGAAAATGCACTTTCCCGTGAATATAATTTCAGGTACTTTGACTCCTATATTGGCATCAGTTTACATGAAAAATCTTCAATAGAAAATGTAAGGGTCATCCTTGAAATTTTTGCTCAGGCAATTAGTAAAGAAAATAACTTTGACCTCGATTCCAGCTGCACAAGCATGCAACTTGAAATCCCTGAAAGCATTTCAAGAAAATCAAAATATCTTACGCATCCTGTTTTCAACACACACCATTCTGAGCATGAAATGCTCCGGTACATTAAAAGGCTTGAAAACAAAGACCTTTCCCTTGTACATTCCATGATATCATTGGGGTCTTGTACCATGAAGCTCAATGCTACAGCTGAAATGGCCCCGCTATCCTGGCATGAGTTCAACAGCATCCATCCCTTTGCCCCGGTAGATCAAACACAAGGTTATACCACGCTCTTCACCCATCTTGAAAAGTGGTTATCAGAAATCACAGGATTTGCAGCAACTTCTTTGCAGCCCAATTCTGGTGCACAAGGCGAGTATGCAGGATTGATGGTGATCAGGGCTTATCATACAAGCAGAGGGCAAACCCATAGAAATATAGCCCTTATCCCTAC
>JALZND010000389.1 GCA_030857845.1 Bacteroidota bacterium
TTTATGTTCAAGCTGGATTGGTTTTTGTAATAAATAATCTCAAAGTTATGATGCCTTTATTGAATGTTTTATTATCCATTTTTATAAGTTTTCTCCATCCATTTCACGTCAGTATTAACGAGATAAGCTACAATGGCAAAGAGAAATCCATAGAGATTACCAAAAAAATCTTTACCGATAACCTTGAACTGGCGCTAAAAAACAGCGGATACACCCTATATATTAATAAAAACAATGACATCAACATTAAAAATGCAATTCATGAATACCTAAAAGATAAATTTCATGTTTCCATAAACGGAACCAGGCAACAGATGGAATTTATAGGTTATGAAATTGAAGAAGATGCTGTCTGGTGCTATTTTCAGATCCAAAAAATAAAGGCCATAAAAAACGCAACTATTTTCGACGCCACATTACTGGAAACTTATTCTGACCAAGTAAACCTTGTTCATTTTACACATAATCTAAAAGTAGAGAGTTTTAAACTAGACCAAGCCAGTAAAGAAAAATCCATATTTTTTGATTAGTTTATCGTTACATCATTTGAATTATTATAACCCTTAATGTCCCTAAAGCTTTTCTTTTAAATAATGAGCTGTATAATTATTTTCCAGCTTCACCATTTCTTCAGGAGTTCCTGCAAAGGTAATCTCTCCTCCTTTTTCACCTCCTTCTGGTCCCAAGTCAATAATCCAATCTGCAGATTTTATAATTTCCATATTATGTTCAATAATTACAGCACTATTTCCTTGTTCTATTAAAGCCTGTATGGCTTTAAGGAGCTTTTTTATATCATGGAAGTGCAATCCGGTTGCAGGCTCGTCAAAGATGAACAGTATATGGTTTTTATTGTCATTTGCTTTTCCGCTGTTTACGCCCCTGCCTAAAAAAGAAGCCAATTTAACTCTTTGAGCCTCCCCACCACTTAATGAGCTTGACGATTGGCCTAAGGTAATGTATCCAAGGCCAACCTCCTGGAGCGGCAAAAGCTTGTTGATTACTGCAGCCTTGCCTGCAAAGAACTCGATACTTTCATCAACGGTCATTTCTAAAACCGCTGCTATATCTTTATCTTTAAATAAAACCTCCAGCACCTCTTGTTTAAACCTTTTCCCCTGGCAGCTTTCACAAGTAAGGTGGATATCGGCCATAAATTGCATCTCAATTTGTGTCACGCCTTCTCCTTCACAAAGTTCGCACCTGCCACCATCTACGTTAAATGAAAAATGTGAGGGTTTATATCCCCTTTGTTTAGAAAGGTTTTGATCTGCATAAAGCTGCCTTATGGCGTCATAAGCTTTTACATAAGTTACAGGGTTAGACCTGGACGATTTACCAATAGGGTTTTGGTCAACATATTCAATCTGCGTTATGTTTTGATAGTCGCCTCCCAACTTATCAAATTTGCCGGTGGCTTCGGTTACATTACCTAATATTTTTCCTATTGATGGGTAAAGGATTTTTTTAACTAGTGTTGATTTTCCGGAACCACTTACCCCTGTTATTACAGTAAGTACATTTAATGGAATAGCAACATTGATGTTTTTGAGATTGTTTTCCCTTGCCCCCAAAATTTCAATTTTATCTTTTGATTTTCTCCTGGTTTTGGGCACATCAATATTATCTATACCGTTAAGGTAGCGGGCTGTATGAGATTCAGTAAAAGATTTTAAGGCTTTCATGTTGCCCTGAAAGATTAAATGGCCACCATGCCTTCCTGCATCTGGCCCAATATCTATTATTTGGTCAGCGGCTCGCATTATTTCTTCCTCATGCTCCACTACTATTACGGTATTGCCTAAATCCCTCAATGTTTTTAAAATCCCAATAAGCTTTTGAGTATCCCTTGGGTGTAGCCCAATGCTCGGTTCGTCAAGAATATACATGGAGCCAACTAAAGCACTGCCCAAAGAAGTTGCAAGCTTGATCCTTTGATATTCACCCCCAGATAGTGTTGAAGAAATCCTGTTTAAAGTAAGGTAGCCCAATCCCACGCGTTCTAAGTATTCAAGCCGGTTTTTGATCTCCAGCAGGATTCTCTTTGCAATCTTTTGTTCGTGCTCAGTCAGTGAAAGGTCATTAAAAAATTTTATAACACCATCAATGGGCAATAGTACCAGGTCTGTAATAGAAGCATTGTTGATCTTTACATAAGCAGCGTCTTTCCTCAATCTAGTTCCCCTGCAATCAGGGCAGGTGGTACGGCCCCTATACCTGGACAGCATCACCCTGTATTGAATTTTATGGCTTTTTGTTTCAAGGTGTTTAAAGAATTTATCCAATCCTTCAAAATAAGAATTCCCTGTCCACAACAATTGCTTTTCAGTTTCATTAAGGTCAATAATAGACCTGTGAATGGGAAAGTCAAATTTTATCCCATTCTTCAGCAAGGGTTCAAGCCACACCCTCATGCCTTCGCTCCTCCAGGGTGCTATGGCACCTTCATAAACAGACAAGCTCTTCTCAGGGATTACCAGGTCTTCGTCTATGCCCAATACTTTCCCATATCCTTCACAGGTTTTGCAGGCACCATATGGGTTATTAAAACTGAAAAGATTTACGCTAGGCTCTTCAAAGGTTATACCATCAAGTTCATACTTATCTGAAAACAGCTTTCTGAAAGATTTTCCCTCTTTATCGATAAGCTTCAGGGCACAATATCCTTCGCCTTCATAAAAAGACGTTTGTACTGAGTCTGCCAACCTATATTGAAAATCCAGGTCAAGGCCTTGTTCAGAATTTGAAATGGTAGTCCTATCCACCAAAACAAATACTTCTTCTTGTACAGAAGCTGCCACTTTGGCCGCAAGGAAATCTTCTATAAAAACAACTTTTCCCCGGTGCAAAATCCTTGTAAAACCTTTCTGGAGGAGAATATTCAATTCATGTATAAGTTCCCTGCCATTATTGAGCTGAAGGGGGAAAAGCACCATCAGCCTTATGCCGTCAGCTTGGCCTAGGATAAAATTTACAACATCACTGACCGTGTCCCTGCTTACCACTTCACCACTTTCGGGTGAATAGGTAATACCAATCCTTGCAAACAATAATTTTAAGTAATCGTAGATTTCGGTGGTGGTGCCAACTGTAGAACGGGGATTTCGGGTACTCACTTTTTGCTCTATTGCAATAGCCGGTGAAATACCCTTAATATACTCAACCTCGGGTTTTTCCATCCTTCCTAAGAATTGCCTTGCATAAGAACTAAGGCTTTCGACATACATCCTTTGCCCTTCCGCAAACAAAGTATCAAAAGCTAAAGAGGACTTTCCGGAACCAGACAAACCTGTAATAACAACCAATTGATTCCTTGGCAAAGCAACGCTTAGGTTTTTAAGGTTATTTACCTTTGCACCTTTAATAATAATAAATTTTTTAGGGTCGAGCTCTTCAAAAACTACCTCGCCTATGGCAACTGTTGTGTCTTTCATTATTTTAAAAATGCCTAAAAGAAATTAATTGTTGTATGGGAACCCAAATTTTCTTTTTATAGTTAGATCTAAACACATACAATATTCCGTATATTAAATACTTTACAATTATTTCAATTGTAGATTTTATTTAAGAAAATAGCTTTGTGTTTTTATACCCATTTTTGTCCTTACCGAATTTTAGAAGACAAAGATAATAAAGCATATCTTAATGTATACTCTTATTCTTTGATTTAGGTCAAATGATGTTGGGGTTCAAAAAGGTCCAAAAAATATTTAAAAGTAAGGTACGTGTATGGT
>JALZND010000390.1 GCA_030857845.1 Bacteroidota bacterium
GGTGCATTGCTTGAGGCCAATTAAATTTTCCAGCCCCAGGTTTCAGATTTTATTTTCTTTAAGAGCTTAGCTGCATTTCTTTTTACCATTTCCACATCCACATTTTTTTCATTTCCAACATGAAATACCTGCTTAGTATTGGCATGTTTTTTAATTTGTTGTTCGCTTTCTTTGTTTGGATCACCATTAAAAACCAGGGCAGCAATAGTTATTTTCCTGATTTTTAATGCTTCTATAGTCAACAGGCTATGATTGATGCAGCCTAAATATAAGTTTACAACCAGTATAACAGGCACATTTAGTTTAACTATAAGGTCAGCAATTTTATCCTCTTCATTTAATGGTACCAGTAGACCACCCGCCCCTTCTATTATAAGGTGGTCTTTATAATTTGGTATTGAAAACTTTTCAAGGGAAATTGAAATGCCGTCGATTTTGGCTGCAACATGCGGGGAGGCAGGTGTATTTAAGCAATAGGTTTCGGGGTGCACTGTTATTTTTTTGCTCACAAGGACCTTTACAGTATCTGAATCTTTTGGTTGCCCAGACTGAACCGGTTTCCAATAATCGGCACCTAAGGCTTCAGAAAATATGGCACTTATTAAAGTTTTTCCACTATCGGTTCCAATGGCTGTTACAAAAAATATCATTTTTTTAAATTGGTTGACTATAGAAAAGGAATGATCAATATGCCTGAATATTTTTTTGGGTATATGTGAATTTTAAATCATTTGCGCTTATTGACCTGCTTTTAACTCATCCATTCCTTCCTTCAAAAGATGAACCAAATCAATAATTTCCTTGTCAGGATTATGGACGTGAAGGCAGATCCTTAACCTTTCGGAACCTTCCTTTACTGTAGGGGAAAGTATAGGCCTAACGTCAAATCCTTTTTCCTGCAATTTTGCCGCCAGTAATTTGGTTTTAAATTTTTGATCTTCAATATTTTGTTTTACCTGAAGCGGTTCGTTCGATGTAGCACCTTGGGCATTTGTTCGATACAAGTTGGTGTTTCCAACCACCAAAGCTTGGATAGCGCTGTTGCTTTTAATCAATCCTTTAATTTCACTTTTAGAAACTTCATTTTTAAACAATGCTATTTTCCTATTCAGTATATCCTGTAGTTCTATATATTCTCCTAAATGTTCGAATGACTGTTTAATTGCATGGATTGCGTGAGGGGGCAAGGCTGTAGTATAAATAAATTGTCGCGAATAATTTATTAAATAATTGATCAAAAGGGTAGGACCTGCAATGCAAGCACCATGAAGGCCCATGGCTTTGCCAAAGGTATAGACCCTTGCAAAAATTTTATCCTGTATTCCTAAACTGCAAGCAATGCCATTCCCATTATTTCCATAAGTACCTGTGCTATGCGCTTCGTCAAGGATTATTGCTGCACCATATTTTTCACAAAGACTTATTAAATCAATCAATTTACATTCGTCCCCATCCATAGAATATATGGATTCTACAACAACAAAAATATTTCCTTTTGCAATTTTTATCTTTTTTTCCAGATGCAGGAAATCATTGTGCCTGAAAGAAAGATGCTGTGCCAAACTTAACCTGGCGCCATCTTTAAGGCTCGAGTGAATTAATTCGTCATAAATAATTGTGTCTCCTTTCCCAGGGACTGATGAAAGAATGCCTAAGTTGGCATTGTAGCCTGAATTGAAAATTAATGCCTTTTCAGCGTGGAAAAGGTTGGCAAGGTACTTTTCTGTCTCTTCAAAAATTAAAGAATTCCCTGACAGAAGCCTGGATCCTGTAGCTCCCGCCACCTTTCTTGAAAATGTTGAATTGATTTTATCTATTAATTTTTCAGATCTGGACAAGCCCAGGTAATCATTTGAGCTGAAATCAGCTAAGCCATCATTTAATCGCAAGTGCCTAAAAGTATTGTTCTGGATGCTTGATTCTATTTTTGACTTTAGTCTTTTATGGATCTCGTTCAAATCTCGTTTTTAAAAAATGGTTGGTTTTTAGATACAAAATTATAAATATCCACTTGATAAAAAAGACAATTATCAAGCTAAAATTTGAAAATGAATTTTGTTATGTAGTTTCTTTTAAGATAAAAATATTATTCCAAAATTATAATTATAGATTATTAATAATTTGTTTTAAACCTTACTGTAGGTTAAGGGTTATGTTATTAAAGAAGTTCTATTCTATGAAACATTATTCACATTATTCACATAAAAATATTTAATTATGAAAAAACCTTTTCTTTTAGTAATTGCCTTATTCATTTATGGAATGAGCTACGGTCAATTTTTTAACATTGGACCTAAGGTAGGCATAAGCCAGTCTACTGTACGGGCTGAGCAAACCATTAACAATATCAGGTATGAAACTGGAGACCCTGTATTGGGCTTTCATTTTGGAGGATTTATGCGGCTTAACCCCGGAGAGATTTTGTTTATTCAGCCTGAAGTGTTATTTACTTCAGCAGGTGGAAGTATAAGGGCAACAGAAGCAAATGTTCAAAATGTTACCAACTTAAGTTATAACAGGTTGGATATACCAATACTTATAGGCGCCAGATTTGGTGGTGATGTAAAGTTTAGGGTTTTTGGTGCTCCCATGGCAAGTTTCCTCTTAAGTGCCAATGCTAAAGATGAGTTAGGAGATGGAAATGTTCGCGACAGCTATCGGTCTATGAACTGGGGATATCAGGCAGGTATTGGTTTTGATTTTTGGAATTTAATACTTGATCTTAAATATGAAGGTCATTTAAATGCATTTGGTGAAAGGTTGAGGAATGCGGATGTAAGGCAGACAAGTAGACAGATTATACTAAGTGCGGGATTCAAAATTTTTAAGTAGTAGGTAGAATTGGTAACAAAAATTCTTTAAAATGAGTAGTATAGGTATAATAGCCATACTACTCTTTTTTTTTGAGCATTATGAATTATTTTTTTAACTAATTATTTACACTATGAAAAAATTAATTGTACTTTTTTATTTTTTATTCCTTACAGGCATAACATATGCCCAATTAACAATTGGGCCTAAAATAGGCTTGAACTCATCTAAAATCATACTTGAAGATAATACGCAAGGAGTAAGTGATGGGAATAGAAAATTAGGGTTTCATGTTGGTGCCTTTGGCAGGAGCGAGCTGGGAATTCTATTTGTACAACCTGAAATCCTTTATACAACTTCAAGAGGTGAAATAAATGTTGATGTTTTTGGCATAAACCAGATTCAGGAGTACAAATTTAACCAAATTGATGTGCCTGTCATGATTGGTTTCAAATTTTTGCCAATGCTTAGGGTTTTTGGCGGTCCGGTTGCAACTTTCCTTATTGGTGCGGATGGAACTGAAGGTGCCCTGAAAAACTATAAAAATGCTACTCTCGGGTATCAACTAGGTATAGGTATTGACTTTGGGAATCTTATTTTGGACCTAAAATATGAAGACAACTTTAGCAAGTTTGGTGATGCCATCAATATCGGGGCTCAAAGGTATGCAATTGATCAAAGGCAAAATCAAATTCTCTTGGGTTTAGGAATAAGACTTTTTGATTAATTTTGATGCTTTTGCCCATCTCTAATTTAAGTGCCTCTTTAAGGATCAAGATCTAAAAGGATAGATGAATTTATTTCTATCTTAATTAATCTTGATCCTTTTAATAAAGGCTTACCACTAAGTTAAGGTTTTATATCCAGTTGTAAATTTATAAAAGTAATGTTGAATAAAATCAACATTACTTA
>JALZND010000391.1 GCA_030857845.1 Bacteroidota bacterium
GTTTAGAGGAGGGTATCATATAAACATTCTTAAATCCATCAAAACCTGGAAATATGAAAAAATCCTTTATTACAATTACCATCATGTTGTTTCTAACCGTTATTAGCCTTTTGGAAACAAGAAAAGCCAATGCAAGCGATACCGTTGAGAACTTGGTGGAAGTAGAAAATTCCCTTGATACAGAAAAAATTATTCAAGATTTATACAATAGCATAAAAGGTTCTGATGAAAAACCTAATTATAAAGTATTCAGGAAGGCCCTTATTGGTTATTATCATCTTAAAGCATCAAACAAACTTTCTGACAAAAAGGATTATTTGACAATTGTTGACTTCAGTTTGTCTTCCAATAAAGAAAGGTTATGGATTATAGATTTAAAAAACAAACAAATCCTTTTTTACTCGTTGGTTGCACATGGAAAGAATACTGGCGACGAATATGCAGCTAATTTCTCCAATCTTCCTAATTCATTTATGAGCAGCATTGGTTTTTATGTAACGGGTGAAATTTATCATGGAAAGCACGGACTTTCTTTAAGGCTTGATGGACAGGAAAAAGAGTTTAATTCTGAAGCCCGTCAAAGAGCTGTGGTAATGCATGGTGCTGACTATGTGAGCAAAGATTTTATTAAAAAAGCCGGCCGGTTGGGAAGGAGCCTTGGCTGTCCTGCCATCCCTGTAGAAATACACAAAGAAATTATCACTGCACTCTCAGAAAAGACTTGCCTTTTTATATATCATCCTGATAAATCTTACGAAGAGAAATCAAGTTTTAAAAATGAGGGTATTTTAGCTAAGATATTATTTTAGACTAGTATAATCAGTTCTTTAAAAGTTGTATAAAAGCAATTGTTTAATTTTCCATTTAAACTGATTTTTTTGTGGATTGCTCAATAATTAATTACCATAAAATTTTGTAACTGAGGAAATAACGGATGCTGCTAAGTAGTTTCTGATTCACCACCTTTAGGGCCATAAAAAAAAACCCAAGTTGAAAAGTCATCGCTAAAGTTCAAAAATCGATGTTCAACACCTGCCTTTACCAAGAGGAAATCACCCTGGGCAAATTTTTTAATTTTTCCGTCGTTTAAAAAATCGCCACAACCTCTTGCTACAACATAAATTTCATCCCTGTCATGGGGTTCTTGGTTGTCTACAGCTAATGGTTTATAATATTCTACAGAAAGGGTACCATGAGTAAATAGCCCAATAAATTGATTGCTAGTATTCAGTAGTATTTCATCAGCTTCCTTGATAGAAATTTGCACGGTAGATTATGGAAATTTTGATAATAAAAAGATTTATAAATTTACTGGATTTTAATTTATTAGATTATTATCAGATAATTAAAGGAATAATTAAAAGCGAGAACATTATATGCTATAAAAACTTCTGGTAATTTTCTTCATTTGTCCAAAAATCGTAGCAAAGTTGCCTTTGTGTGCTTACAAATTCAGGATCATTTTTTAAAGTTCTCCATTCTCCCATTCCCAATTCCTCGCACAATTTGAAAAACTCATCACCTTGGCCTTTATTGGTTTTGATTTTCACAATAGCACTTAAGAGTGGTCTTTCATTTTCATGTTCTTCCATGGAAATATCATATAATATTTCGTTTAGCCTGCTTTTATCGTAAGGCCTATCCATATTTAAACCCAAATCCATTTCCTGTATAAGTACAGGTAATGATATAGGACTTTGAGTAGTTCTTGCAATTTGAATTAATTTATTTCTAACCCTTGCCTCCATAATTTCAACAATCTTTAAGTGCAATAATAGCACAAATTATATATTTCTTAATTTAAAACTAAATCATACCAAATAGGTTTAATTGGGAAAAATATAATAATTAATATAAATAATAAAATGCTTCTGCATCTTATTTTAAGTTTTTTTAAAATTAATGAACCCTCACATCTAAAATAGCAATTAGAGCTACTATTATACTTTATAGAAAAATTATAATTTCTGTATGAGGTTTTAATTTTTTAGGAACTGTAAATCCAATTTTATGCATTTTTCACATTTAACTTATTCAAGATACTGTTCATGTAATTTTGGGCTTCGGAAGAACCTTCTTTAGGAGCCCATTCTGCAAAGTTCTTATCATCAACTGGAGTATAAGGACCATTTTTAACTTCATAAACCGCAGAGCCTTCCATAAGTGAGATGATGGTATGAAAAATTCGGGGCGCTATCTCTACGCCATATTTTCCAATTTCAGGATCTAAAATACTGTGGTTGATAATTTGGCCATCATCTGTAAATGTTATAACCAATACTCTGCCTCTAAGGACCACAAAAGATTCTATTTTATCAGGATTTTCATGCTTGTGAGGTTGAACATATGTGCCAGGTTCTAGAGCATTGATCATCCTGTGCAACGGATCGGCCATGTCTTTGTGAAAATTGAAATTCATTCTTTTCCTTGCTGCAGATTTGGCTTTTCCTGATACCTCATCGAGGAATTCATTATTTATTTCTATCATTTTTACTTATTATGTTTTAACATATATTTGTATGATCTTACCATTAATCTAGATATAAATATTTTTATTCCTTATGAAAAAGTTATAGAGCTTTTTAATTATATTATCCATAAGGATGGTCTTTTTCCCAGATCATGCGGTTCATGGTTTGGGCATTGTACGCGGCAAATGCATCTTGGTCATTATCGAAATATACATAAACATCTTTCCCCTGGTTGCGCCAGTTGATGCAATTGTTTGTCCATCCATCCAAGGCTTCATCAGAATAGCTGCCTTGATATTTGTACCAGGGGCCGTGAAGCCTTATATAAACAAAATCTGCAGTGACAGCCAACGGCGTAGTATGAAATTCAAGTTCATAAATGCAAAAAGCCATATTCCTTTTGTTTAAAAGGTCGTAAACTTCTTGGTTGTACCAGGTATGGTTCCTGAATTCGAAGGTATAACGATAAGAAGCTGGCAAAACATTTAAAAATTCCTTAAACCTATTCCTGTCATAATTCCATCCAGGAGGTAGCTGGAAAAGGATCGGACCCAGTTTTTCTTCAAGTCCATCAACTTTTTCAATAAGGTTATTGAAGTGCTCAACAGGTTCTTTAAGTTTTTTCATATGGGTAATAAACCTGTTTGCTTTTACAGCAAAAATAAAATAATCAGGTACTGATTTTCTCCAATTGCAAAAGGTTTCGTATGAAGGAAGCCTGTAAAATGAATTGTTTAATTCTACTGTTGAGTAAAATTTAAGGTAGTGATGCATATAATCTTTGGGCTTTAAACCCTCGGGATAAAACTTGTTCCTCCAATGTTTATAATGCTATCCTGAAGTCCCAACCAAAATTATGGCCATAGCAGCTGAAAAAAATCAAAACTCATAAAAAAATAAAACTCCTTTATGTCCAATAAGGCCATTTGGTTTTACGTATTGCTAAACCTGTAAAAAACACCCAAAGGTAGCTTTTTGTTAAATTGATCTTCAAAAAAAAGCTCCCCAAACTCCGGATTTTTAACTTTGCCGAAGCTCCCTGCCACCAGGTTGTCTAAAATGAGTGCGGAAAAACCCATTGAGTATAAGTTTATTATAAAAAAATGGTCGTTCTTGTCAAGGAGCTCTCCACAAAGTTTTATTAGTTCGTTTATATTATCCTCCAGCAGCCATTTTTCGCCTGCGGGGCCACGTCCGTAGGCTGGAGGATCTAAAATAATGCCCTGATAGATGCTTCCTCTTTTTACTTC
>JALZND010000392.1 GCA_030857845.1 Bacteroidota bacterium
CCATATCCATAAGGCGAATGATAGCGCCCAAAATCAAAATACTGCAAGCTTCCATTGAAGCCATTGACCAGTACTACTGCTGCATGCCCCACTCTGTAATAATGATTTTTACTGATTCCCAGCCAACTCAACAGTGGGTCATACCAGCCTCCTGCCTGCTTGCAGAAAGTTTCCGGCCAGGCCAACAAAATAGCAAAACCTTTTTTTCTATTGGAATCGTGTGAGGATAGTAAGGTATGATCAAGATTTAGCATTATATTTACCTTAATCTTCGTATAATAATACCGTTTCATAAAAAGGCGCAAAACTAAACCAATACCCTATCATCCTTTCAAAAGAAGTTAGTTTTTGGCCTATCCGGGGGCCGGAAGTAGCTCTTCCCAAGACATCCCAGGTATTTTCTTCCTGATCTCTAAGGATATTGGCTCCATCATTGATTAGTTCAAATTCGAGCTCGGTACCATCTTCGAGTCGGGTCATGAAAGACACCATTAAGTTTTTGGCTTTATTACCTACCACCACCAATCCCTCACCTTCAAATTCATCCTTTATTAATCTGTTTTGTTCACCAAATAATTCTATGCTGTAAGATTTTACAGTCTCACCGGCAAATAAAGTGAGTACTCTTTCTTTGGCGGGTAATCGTGTATCATTCTTACCGATCGGGAATAAGATGCTGCTCTGGTTGATTTTGTAATCTCCATAAGGAAAGCGTTGGTAATTTCTGTTATGACCGGTATTGGTGGATATTACGCGTGTGTCTGGGTACATTTCTTTCCATGTTCCCCAGGTAGTTTCTACCAGGTTAATGACCTCAGGCTTAGTATCACGCAGTTGCCCTTGAACGGCCAACAGGGCTAATTGGGACCAATTGGTGTTTGTGGCTCTGTCATAAGGAATAATATTAGAATTATAAAGCAGACCTGAAACCCCAAAAGTAGTTTCTTTTCCATCGATCATCCTATTCCACCCAATACCTGTACCTGTCAAGGGACAATAAATCACCGAAACCGAGGTACTGCCGATTTTGTCATTGATGATTTCATGCCAATCCAAAATCTTATGTGAATAGGCCCTGATATCATTGCCCTCTCCAAAACCCAGGACAAGATCATTGTCATCCAGATAACTTGCCTCACTGGCATTGATCAAATTCGGATCGTTAAGCGCGGGTATTCCATCCTTTCCAGGACCGCCGTCGAGTACCTGATTTTGGGGGATCAACCATTCGCTTCCACTGTTACCTGACCCTGGTAGCGGTGTCAAGGAATCATTTTCATTATCTTTCCCACAGCCGTTTATTAGAAGGATCAAGCTGAGGACGCTTAAATATTTTAAGAATGTATTTTCCATAGCTTTAGAAGTTTAAAGGTAAAATTTCTGTTTTTTTGCTTAGTGGTATATTGAAGAAGAGCGAAATGGTATATCGATAGGTAGTTGTCAATTGAGTACCCAACAAGTCCCTGTATAGTGGCAGCTCTACTGCCCCACGTATTGCTACCTGCTGTCCAATATTCCAGTTGAAACCCGGAATCCCGTACACCCATTTGCCTCCGGATCCAGGAAATATATTTTTATCTATCAGATCTACAGTCTGGCTTCTGTATCTGGTAAAATAAAATACATCCACAGGCCACTTGAGGAAAAAGTTGTAGTTAAGCCCAAGATTAATTTGAAAATCGTCTCCAAATTTATAACGTTGAACTACATTGTAGGAATTATTGGCACCTGATTTTCTAAAGGTGATAACAGAGAGCAAACTCAGATTGTTAACCCCCAATATCTTCGACTTTTGAAGGTAGGTCCATAAGAAACCGTCCAATGATCCGCTACCTGGCTGCATATCAGCCACCATAGTAAGCTGGTTTGGATTTTTCAAATCTGACCTGCCTGTGGGCAATTTTGGCCCGGCGCCTACTACCCAATGCCAGTCTGGATGCTTATCGGGATTTAGTACCCTGTATTTCAGCAAAAGAATAATGTCGCCAAGTCCCGCTGCTTTAGTAAACTCTCTCGTTCCGTCAAAACCCAGTATACTTCTTTCCTGCCTTACATATGGGATAAATGCCGTGATAGCCCAACTATCTGACAGGCCATAATTGACTTCTGTAATGATGGATCTGGTTTGTCGTTCTCTCGTTTCGTCCCTGAGCAAAGTCCTTCTGTCCATCAAATCATGGATGATATTGTTGTCGTAAGTCACCAAAACTTGAATGGATTTGGCATCGGCAGTTCCCAGTCCTAAAGTTCCTCCCACAGGAACACCCCCAGAACAGCAGGCCTGGCCATATGCCTGGAAATTTAGTATGGCTGCAAAAAGTAGAGCGAGGAGAAGGCCATTCACTGCATGGATCACAAACTTCATCCCTCTTAAGAAGCTATAAGTGCTTTGAATTTTTCTCCTCTTAGCCATAAAAATTTATTTTAACTGTTGTACTTGTTTTCCCAGTTCTGTGAATTGCTTTGGATTATGAAATCCGTTCCTATGGACAACCAACTGGCCTTCAGCATTTAGAAATAAAAGAGAGGGAAAAGCCCTCAGGCTATATTTTTCCATCAGTTCTGCTCCTTTTCCTTTTTCTCCATCCAGAGCTACATTAATAAAATGCGCATTATAAAATACAGCAACCTCCTTATTGGTAAATGTATAATGCTTCATCAATTTACAGGGACCGCACCACTTAGCATACAGATCCACAAAAATCAGCTTTTCTGTCCTTTTGGCTTCTTTAAGTACATCATCCCAAGGTTCTGAAAAGAACTCCATCTTTTTATTTTCACCAAACAATGTTGTAGGATTTTTTGTTGTAGGGATAAAGGCCAAGGCTGCCACAACAGCCCCGATCAGTAGGGTGAAAACAACTTTTCCTTTCTTCATCATCATCCTGTTATTTATGGTATTCCCCTACAAAATTTATTTCAATGGTCTTGGCAATATTGGAAGCTGGCTTGCCTTTTTCGAAGACGATACCATAATCTGCTAGGGTAATGTCAAACTTACTTTCAGCTTTGATGCTATTAGCATCAACTGTAATGATCCCCTGTTCTTTAATTCTTTTGGTAGCTCCTTTGATGGTCATATCACCATCAACTGTCACTTTATACGTTCCAGGCTTATTGAAGTCAACATTGCTTAAATCAGTAATTTGCCCTACAAATTTGGCTCTGGGAAACTGCTTGGTATCCAAGAAATCCTGGTTGTTGAAATGCTTCTGCATCAGGGCTTTTTCAAACTCAAAACTTTGCTTAGGTACAGAGAAAATCACCTCACCGTTTTGGGTATTTAGAGTACTGGTTGATTTGTAATTGTTTGCCGTAATATCCTCTAAAGGAGTAGAGGAGAAAAACCAGATATGGGTCTTTTGGCTTTTTAAAACTTTTTCTATCGGGAAGGTAAAACTCGCCATTCCAACAAATAGAAATAAAAATACTAATATGTTTACAGGATTTTTCATGGTTTTTAATTTTTTAAGAAAAGATTTAAATAGGTAAATGCGCTCCAAACGCTTAAAATAAAGTTAGATAGCACCAAAGGGCTGTGGTAAGACCGATCACATCTGTTCCTACATGAATAAAAATCACTCTTGAGCTGATTAATAGGATGTGGAACGAATCATCATGACGGCCTTCTTACTTTATCACTTGTTTAGTCGGAGTTTTTGAAAAATCCTGACAGGCGGATAAGAAATTTTGAAAAAAATTAAAAATGGAGATCAGACGA
>JALZND010000393.1 GCA_030857845.1 Bacteroidota bacterium
TTTGTAAATCATGAGGTAAAAACATTTAAAGCAATTTATATTTTATTCACATTCCAATCATATGGATAATAAACAACCTTGAAGCTTTTGGGTATCAAGTCTTTTCTATAAGTATTGAGGAAATTCAAAATAGTACCCGGTTTATTGACAAAGTCGTTCTGATACCATTTAAAAATTTCTGAAATAGCCACTTTCTGATTTTTTTGATCAAGTTTGATGAATTTTGGATCATTTAAGGTTTCAATAGTATGGTTTTCAAGTCGAAAATCTAAATTTTCGGGTTTATAAGCATCATTGTTTAGGGGAGGGCATCCTTTTGCACCACAAACCAGCGCAAAGTGTAGCCTTGCATCATTATCGATAGTATAAAGCCTTTCCTTTTCAAGTACATCCAGGCTTATTAATTCTCCTGCAACCTGGTGTTTCTTCCTATCAAAGAAACCCTGCTGGTACCAATTTTCATTTACTGGCAGTAGTTTTGCAATTTGATCGATTACAAGTATGTTGTAGGCATTGATATAAAAAGCTTTTATTTCGTTTATTGATTTATTTTTTAAATCCTGTACAGAAATACTTTTAATCAAAACAGCGATGTCTTGTTTATTTTGTTTTACCTTTTCATAATCAACTTTACCATCTTTTACATAGCTTTTGAAAAACTTATCTGAATTATTGAAAAAAGCATTCAAATTATCTTGCGCTTTGACAGGATTATTCAGAACAAAAAACAGCAGGAAATATTTATACATAAATTTAATGAAGCAAATACTGTACAAAAATAAAATTTATCCAATTTTGGGGTTAATCAATTAGTGAATACTATTAACTTATAATTCCAAAAAACACATTATATACATTCTACAATGATAATAAATAACAGGTCATATCTAGTTAAATTAAAAATTACACAGATTCCCTAAAATTTAATAGTTGATTTATCTTATTAGAATTTATTACCTTAATTAATATTTTGATCTAGCTAATTTTGCAAAACAAAAATATAATCATAATTGGAAACGGAATTTCAGGTGTAACTGCTGCAAGGCATATTAGAAAAAGGAGCAGTCATAAGATAACCATTATTTCATCTGAATCCGACTACTTTTATTCGAGGACAGCATTGATGTATGTATTCATGGGGCACATGCGCTATGAACATACCAAGCCATATGAAGATTATTTTTGGTCAAAAAACAATATTGGCCTCATCAAGGACTATGTAGAAAACATTGATTTTCGACAGAAAATACTTCACCTTAGGGAAGGTGCCGATCTTTCTTATGACATACTCATCCTGGCAACGGGTTCTAAGTACAACAGGCCTGATTGGGCTGGTATTGACTTAATGGGAGTACAGGGACTTGTAAACCTCCAAGACCTTGAGCTCATGGAAATAAACACAAATGGTGTATCAGAGGCTGTAATTGTTGGTGGAGGATTGATTGGGATTGAAATGGCGGAAATGTTAAAAACCAGAAGCATTAATGTGACGATGTTAGTAAGGGAAGATAATTTTTGGGGCAATATCCTTCCTGAAGCGGAAGCAAAGCTGATAAAAGGGCATATTGTAGAACATGGTATAAACTTAAAATTAAATACACAGCTCAAGGAAATATTAGGTGATGACAATAAAGTTGTTGGGGTCACCACAGGCACAGGGGAAAGGATCCCATGTGGATTTGTAGGGGTAGCGGTTGGGGTGAGTCCAAATATAGGGTTTTTAGAAAATAGCACCCTTAACACCAGTAAAGGTATTTTAATAAACGAGTATTTTGAAACAAACATCCATGATGTATATGCTATTGGTGATTGTGCTGAATTCACAGAAGCTCTGCAGGGAAGGATGTCAATAGAACAAGTTTGGTATACAGGAAGAATGCATGGAGAAACCCTGGCATTGACCCTCTGTGGAAAGAAAACTGCCTATAATCCAGGTCCATGGTTCAATTCTGCTAAATTTATCGATATAGAATACCAGGTATATGGAAAAATATCAAACACAGTACCTGAAGATGAAACCCATCTTTTTTGGAAACATGAAAGTGGCAAAAAATCAATTAGAATTGCTTTTAAAAAAGAAAGCTTTATAGTTGTTGGTATTAACTTATTGGGTATCCGGTACCGGCATGAGGTCTGCGACAGGTGGCTTCAAGGTAAAGCTACCATTCAGGAGGTGTTGCGAAAATTAAAAGAAGCTAATTTTGACCCCGAATTCCATAAAAAACATGAAAAAGAAATCGTGGAACAATTTGAGATTCAAATATGGGGAGACAATCTTCCTAAAAAGCAAAAAAGAAGGTTTGGCTTCTTATAGAAGAATATTATTGCCATGTGGCTAAAGAAAACTTGTAAATACAATGTATAAGATACAAAAAATAGGGATGTTTCTGTTTTTGATGGCTACATCAATAACAATATTTACATTATTTCTGGGCAAATACCAACTAAAACCGGAAATGGTAGAAGAGGCAATAACGGAGAAAGGTCAGCTTACCTTCTTCCATGCCGAGGCATCGCAAATTTATGGAAAGGTTTATACTTCAAAATTTGAATTTTTAAGTGACCTTGACGGTGCCTTTAGCTCCTTTTCCCCAAAAATTCAGGATTACAACCAGACCGATAACAGGGAGCTGGAAATCAACAATATTGATGACTATACAGCAGGTCAGCATAAATTTTATTTAATTAAAAAAGCTACCATAGGCCCTATTGTTGAACATACCTGGATTTGGCTGTTTTTGACAGTTGGCCTTGGTGTAATTGGTGCCATGGTTTATATACTCCCTAAAATCAGGACCCTACCAGGGATAAAAAACGATCACATCTTCCATAGCAAAAATACCGGCTCTGGTTGGATTGGCAATATCATTGGCTCTTTGCTGGTCACTTTTTATGTTATACTTTATTGGTTCCCGGAATATATTACAGAATGGATGGTCCTTGCAGACCCACTCAGTACCATGCTCAGTGGCAATGAAGCCAGCCAATGGTTTTTCTATGGCCTACTCTATACCCTGGCGATCCTCGTAATGGGTGTGAGGATGCTTATTAAGTACAAACATAGCAAATACCATATTATTAGGACACTTTCAGTGATGTTTTTCCAAACAGCTTTTGCTTTTCTCATCCCGGAGCTCCTGGTAAGGCTAAACCAACCTTATTATGATTTCAAGAACATCTGGCCTTTAAATTACAATTTCTTTTTTGACTATAACCTCAATGAATTCTTAAGCAGCGGCCACCTAGGTACTTTTATGTTGTTTTGGGGCATCATGATGATTGTCATTGGAGTGCCAATAATGAGTTATTTCTACGGGAAACGCTGGTATTGTTCCTGGGTATGTGGCTGCGGTGGCTTGGCCGAAACATTGGGTGACCCTTATAGGCAATTGTCAGACAAAAGGCTTAAAGCATGGAAAATAGAAAGGTGGATGGTGCATGGGGTATTGATATTTGCCATTGTAATGACTGCAGGGGTGCTATATACTTATTTTACAGGCGTGGGCAATATTTTCGGGATCGACACCAATGGGATCCGGTCGGTTTATGGATTTTTAATTGGAGCTGCCTTTGCTGGTGTAGTAGGTGTTGGGTTTTATCCCTTTATGGGCAATCGGGTATGGTGCAGGTTTGGTTGCCCATTAGCTGCATATATCGGGATTGTGCAACGATTTAAATCAAGGTTCAGGATCACAACCAATGGTGGCCAATGTATATC
>JALZND010000394.1 GCA_030857845.1 Bacteroidota bacterium
TCAACCATACCTGTACAAGTTAAAGAATATGATTATGTAATGGAGGATGGAGTTTCATCCTCAGGAACATTGGGTATTTACCCTGTATATTCTGTCCCTGTTTATTATGCCGAAAAAACTCAATCGATGGAAGGTTCATGGGAAGGTGAACAGGACAATTATTTAGAGGGGGCGGCTGCGAACTACATTATGAGGTCAAGTTCAACCAACCATACATTAGCATACATCAATGGCAGTCCTGTCACTTATAAAAAAGTAACTGAAAGAACAAAAGATGGAAATAAATCTTTAGGTAGAACTGAAAGATATTTTAGCTCATTTGAAAAGCATCCTGTTATAACCCATAAACCATTTCCTTTTACGCCACCAGATTATTTAGAATGGCGTTACGGATTATTGGATAGCGTATTAACATATACAGAAGAAAATATTTTAATCAAAAAAGAACAATATAAATATCAGGATTTTCAGGATTTTGATTTGATTCCTGGAAAAAGGCTGGAAAATTTTCGATCTATTACAATTGTTCCAGTTAAATACATATGGCTAAAAGATGGCGGTTACGGTATATATTGGCAGATACCTTGTTATTTTTTATCAAATATTTTTTACCCAAATATAGGAAGATCACAAAGTGCTGAGGTAATAACTTTTGAATATAATAAAGATAAATCTTTTTTAAAAACTGAACAAACATTAAAATATGACCCGAAAGACCTTTACCTTAAATCAAGAACATTAAAAAATAGTAACAATAACTTAATTACCACTTCATATAATTATCCAAAAGATTTTCAAAATGATGTTAACATTGTCTATAAGGAAATGGTTTCTCATAATATTATCAATCCAATAATTGAAGAAATACAATTTAAAAACTCGAATATTTTATTCAGGTCTAAAAAAAATTACTTTGAATTTAAAAATAATGTTTATGCCCCTAAGACTGTGTCCATTAAAGTTGAAAACCTACCTGAAGAAATTAGGATAAGGTATCATGAATATGATGAATCCGGAAAACCTTTAACTGTTTCTAAAGAGAATAACATACAAACTACTTATCTTTATGGATATAAAAATAATTTAATCATTGCAGAAATTCAAAATGCTAAGTTTTCCGAAGTTGAAGCAGCATTGGGAGGGCCATCAATACTTTCTGAAATTACAAATTCTGCAGTTTTAACAACCAGCCATATTCAAAGTTTAAATAATTTAAGAAATGCACTCCCAAAAGCCTTAATAACAACTTTTATTCATAATCCACTTTTTGGGGTCACTTCAAAAATAGACGAAATTAATTATGCAACATATTACGAATACGACGACTTTGGAAGATTAAAGTTAATAAAAGACTTTGAAGGAAATATTGTACAAACTTATGATTATCAATATAAACAGTAAATCCTCTTGAAAACTTTCATCTTCACACTGCCTTGGTTTGTGTCCACACGAACCATTTGAAGACCTGCGCCAGGTATTGTTTACTTAAATTCAGTTATGTAAATTATTTTCTAGCACATTCCTTAAAATCCTTATTAATTAATAACAATTGAAGATATCCATCATAATGCTCCTCCTATTTTGCTCATGTTGTGCTATTGCACAAGAAAGCAATCCATATGGGCAAGAGCAAAATACAGAAGAAATAAAAATAAGTTTATCAACTAATACGGAACATGATGTGCATACAAAAAATGACACTATTGTAAATAATAACAATAAAAAGGATCACCTATTAAATTCAGGCACAGAAATGCTTTACGACAGTCTATCACAAAAAGTATCTGTTCCAGCTGTTATTAAATTAGATTCAACCACTTTGGAAAAAGCCAAGGGCCATGGAAAAAGGATAGCACTTGATTCATTAAACAATCTGGATCTTATTGATCCCCAAATCACTCAAGGCATACAGGAAGTATTGCAGCCCATTGATTCTACTACAACAAAAAAACTTAAAAACCAGATAAAAACCGCTGCCCTCGACTCCCTCAACAATCAAAACTTCATTAAAGAAAATCCTGAATATATTGGAAACTTAAATGAGCTGGAACAACTTAAACACGTTCCCAAAGATTCTATTGGGAGCCATGTAAAAAAAGAAATCTCAGAAAGGGGAGAATCTTACCTAAAGTCTACAGACGAATACAAAGCATTGCAAGGAGGGGAGGACGGTGCCAATCTTGCTGAGCTTGAAGAATATAAAGCTAAGCTTGAGCAAATCCAGCAGGAAATGAAAGAAACCATTGCAAAAGATGAACTCAAGCAAAAACTTGCCTCCCAGGGCAAGCAATTTGTGATGGAGCATATAGAGCAAATACAGCAAATACAGGAACATGTAGGCACGGTGAAGCAAAAATACAGCAGTATCGCCAACAGTGATGATATGGAAAATGCTGTAAAGAGAACATCGCTGGAAGGGGAGCCTGCATGGAAAAGAATTGTCCTGGGTGGCAATATAAACATCACCAAAACCAATCCTTTAAACATTGATTTTTCCCCGGTAATCGGGTACAGGTTCAACAAGCTATTTGAAGCTGGGGTAACTGCGGCTTACCGTACAAGTTTTAAGGCAAATAAAAAAGGTGTTTCTCAGCTTAATGAAGAGGTTTTTGGCTTTAGCGTATTTGCCAGCCATATGGTTTTTAAATCTTTTTTTGCCTACCTGGAAGGGGAGCGGATGCGGAAAGAAGGAACTGTTTTTGAGATTGGTAGCATAAAATGGAACCAGACTTTATTGATTGGTATCGGTAAAAAATTTCACCTCAACAAATGGCTGGACATGCAGTCCATGGTTGTAGTAAATGTGCTGCACAACAATAAAGATGGTTTGTACCACAGCCCTGTAATTTTTAAGACAGGGTTTAGAAAAATGAATTAAGTAAATGGATCAAATTTAAAACAACCACCTAAATTTCCACCATGGTTCTTCCTTTTTTGCAAAATTTATTTTTTTACCAGATATCTCTTGCTGTCGATAACATTGTTCCTTTCGAAATCGACCATTTTTCGGTAAAATGCGATCTGTTCACCACTCCACTGAGTCGACCATTCTATTTCATTCTCTGTAATCCAGTAATGTGATTTGCAGGGAAATCCCCAGTTACCTATTGAGGGATAAATAGAAACATATTTACCATTGAAAATCAATTTCCAGTCGGAAGGAGCTAGTGTGTCACAGTTTTATTTCCGCAGCCGCACACACATTTGTGAACAGATGTTTTAATCCTTATAGAAATGTTTAGCACACTATCCTCAATTTCTTTTGGAATAAATTCAACAAAATTATGTTCTAGTTTCATCATTTTGAATTTTATTAGCATTGATCCGATAGAACATATTGTGCTCACAAGTCAAATCATGATAAAGCCTAACAACTTCTTCCATTTCATGACCGGAAAACCAGCATTTAAAAGATTCAGTTCGGCTATCTGGATATTACCTTAAATCCGCGAACGGATCTTCGATGTGATGAACAACGACTTTAGGTGGGCCAAATGCCCTACTCCTTTTTATCGGAAAATACGGCTTTTATGATCATGACAGCGATATATGCCAACTTTTACGGCCACATCATCGGTGAATATTCCAAAAAGGTTTCCTGGTTGCAGCCCAATTTCAGGCTCAAGAAGTTTATCTTCCGCTTTAAAACGGTGGCGGCCAAATGGATAAGGACGGGAAGGAATCACGCCCTGAAGCTTTACACACAGAAGGATTATTC
>JALZND010000395.1 GCA_030857845.1 Bacteroidota bacterium
TGGTTGTGTCTTGAGGTTTGTTTCTTTCATTTGAGGTGGTTGATTCAGAACTTCGCATTAGTGGTTTAAAATTATTTTTTTTAATGGATTCACTAATATTAAGAGCTTTAAGAGCAAATTCAGGATCTTTTTTTGCCATTGTTTCCTCCATAATTGAAGAAAAAGAATCGTCATCAAAAAAAGTAATTCATCCATTTTTAACATCTACCGATTTAGCTTCTACTATAAGGTCTGGCGTAGGTTCTTCAATATTAGTTTCGCAAGACACCAAATAGAGGCAGGAAAAAAGAAAAGCTAGTAAGTGTAATTTTTTCATTTGTTTTTAGTTTTTTTATGATTACTTTAATTTTTTTGAAGGCGCGCAAACATATCGTATAAAGATTGATAATACAATAAATATTTTAAAAAAATTTATAAATTTTTATTGTATTTGGTTTTAGATGGCTTTTCCGCCTTTGCAAGTGTTATCTGGCTGACCGAGAATATTTAATTTGTTTTTTAAATGAAATTTAATGACAGATTTGATTTTGAAATAGTAAGATTTTTCAATTCTCTTTATGATTTTATCTTGCCTTAAGTCATTTTTAGGATATTTATTAGAAAAATAAAGAGCATTTTGTTTAATAATGATTCTTTTCTGCCCTTTATTTCAAAATGTTGTAAATCATGCAAATTAAATTATACTCCCCAATCACTTTTTTTAATCCTTTTAACGAGAACATTTTGTATCCCAGATTATATTTGAGATGACCAAAGATATTCTATCGTATGAAGCATTTTTTTATATTTTTCTATTCCTACTTTACTTTGCATTCAAAGTGTTTTATTATAATGGAATTAAAAATTGGAAAACTTAAACATCAAGATATTGGGCATATGCAAATATATGTACACTATTACAACAGGCATGTAAAGCTTGATGATGAGAATAATACAATTGGAATAATTTTATGCCAAGTCAAAAATGACACTTTAGTGGAAATTACCCTGGCCAAGAATAATAAGCAGATATTCGCTAGTAATTATAAAACCGTATTGCCGAGTAAATCAGAGGTAAAAGAATTATTATCAAGAAAGTATTTTATGAAAAGTTATTTATAGTGCTTTATTTTACAAATTTAAGCTATAGGAATTTAAGCTGTGGCTAGAGCTCGATTTGTTGAAAAAATTTTAAAATATTTTGACAAACATTACTATATTCTCACCAATAAATATTATTTTTTAATAATTCGATATTTTCTCATTAAGAATATTTATTTTTATATTTTCACCAAATCTCCAAAACCTTAATGGAATTTAGTAACTCATATCATGCCGTAGCAAATTTTGATGAAATGTTTGATTCAAATGGGCAATGCAGAGAACATTACAGCCAGTTTTTGGAATTAATAAAGAGGATCCCGGAAAAGAAGCTGAGCCAATTGCAATATGCTGCAAACAAAACCCAAATGGCCATGGGTATGACATTCAATGTTTATCATGACAACCAGGGGATAGAAAAAATCCTTCATCTGGATATTATCCCTAGAATTATTCCTGGGAGTGAATGGAAGATTATTGAAGCAGGCCTGCAGCAAAGGATAAAAGCCATGAACATGTTTCTTCAGGATATCTATAATGAGAGAAAGATCCTGAACGATAACATTGTGCCCAAGGACCTAATCTTAAATAGCAAAGATTACCTGAAACCTTGTGTAGGCTTGACACCACCTAAAAATATTTGGTGCCATATTACAGGAACAGACCTTGTAAAGGACCAGCATGGAAAGTATTATATCCTCGAAGATAACCTCAGGTCCCCATCGGGTGTATCATATATGCTTGAAAGCAGGGAAATTATCAAGCGGGCATTCCCAGACTTATTCAATTTACTTGGGGTTCGGCCTGTTTCAGATTATTCTGTAAAGCTGTTGAATATGTTACAGCATATTTCTGATAAACCAAAGCCTGTGATCGGAATTTTGACCCCTGGGATATACAACTCAGCCTATTTTGAACATTCTTACCTTGCCCAGCAAATGGGGGTAGAACTTGTGTCAGGAATGGACCTGCTGGTACGGGATAAAAAGGTTTATATGCAAACCACCAAAGGATTAGAGCAAATTGATGTTTTGTATAGGCGGATAGACGATACCTTTTTGGACCCTTTGGCTTTTAACCCCCAGTCCCTGCTCGGTGTGCCAGGTTTATTTGATGCATATAAAGCTGGTAATATTGGATTGGCCAATGCACCGGGCACCGGTGTGGCAGACGATAAAGCTGTATATGCATATATGCCAAAAATTATCCAGTATTATTTAGATGAAACGCCAATTTTGTCCAATGTCCCTACTTATTTGTGCAGGAATGCAGATGATAGGGATTATGTTTTAGAAAATATTGCAGGACTTGTAGTAAAAGAAACCAATTCTGCCGGTGGTTATGGCATGCTTATTGGCCCTAAAGCTGATAAAGCTGAGCACGATAAATTTAGGGAATTGATCAAAAATGACCCTGCTAATTATATTGCCCAGCCCACACTTTCCCTTTCTACCGTTCCGACAATCATCGACAATAAAATAATAGAGGGCAGGCATGTTGATTTGCGGCCTTATATTTTATATGGAAAAGATATAGAAGTAATACCAGGGGCATTGACCCGTGTAGCTTTAAAAAAAGGTTCTTTGGTAGTAAATAGCTCTCAGGGCGGTGGAAGCAAGGATACCTGGGTTCTTTATAATTAAGATAAATTGATATATGTTAAGTAGAGTTGCTAATTCAATGTATTGGTTGGGCAGGTACCTGGAGCGTGCTGAAAATTATGCCAGGTTCATAGATGTAAATTTTAACCTGATGCTAGACCTCCCGCACGATTTAAAAGAACAATGGAAGCCATTGATCATGGCTACCGGTGATTATGATGCCTATATCAGGAAGCATAAATCCTTTGATAAAAATTCCTCGATACACTTTTTGGCATTTGATCACGACAATCCCAATTCCCTGATATCTTCCATAACATTTGCAAGGGAGAATGCCCGGATCACAAGGGAGAACCTTACCAAAGAAACATGGGAAAAGCTCAACCTTACCTACCATTTTGTAAAAAAAGCAGAAGAAAGAAGAGAATGGGAAAAAGAAGATCCGAGGGATTTTTTTGAAAGCGTAAAATCCCAGATTTTATTATTATATGGATTGGCAGACAGTACCGTTGCCCGCACTGAAGGCTGGTATTTCAGGCAATTGGGCCAGTATCTCGAAAGGGCGGATAAAACCTCAAGGATACTCGATGTAAAGTACCACGTGCTCCTCCCATCACCCAAAGAAGTGGGCACTCCATTAGATTTTTTACATTGGATTGCATTATTAAAATCTGTTACAGGGTTTAATACCTACAGAAGGTTATATGGAAAGATCAGTCCTTCCGGAGTCGTAGAATTCCTGGTGCTTAACAAGATTTTTCCAAGGTCTGTATTTTATTGTTTACAAGAAGCTGAAGCCTGCCTGGTAAAGATTTCCGGCTCTAATGGACCTGGATTCAGGAACAGTGCTGAAAAAGCAATGGGGGAACTAAGGTCTGCTTTAGAGTACCACGATGTAAGCGATGTAATCAATACCGGGTTGCATGAATACCTGAATAACCTTCAACTTAAATTGAACTATATTTCTGATCAAATCGACACCAACTTCTTTAAAATAATGGACAATAATTCCATTAATGTTATCCCCAAGCAAAAT
>JALZND010000396.1 GCA_030857845.1 Bacteroidota bacterium
GACAGGAACTGGACCTTTATAGCTGTGTTAGGCCCGTAAGATGGTTTGAAGGTGTACCTTCGCCGGTGAAGCAGCCCGAAAAAACCGATATGGTAATTTTTAGGGAAAATACTGAAGATATATATGCTGGGATAGAATATATGGCTGGCACACCAGAGGCTGACAAAATAAAATCATTTTTAATGAATGAAATGGGGGTGAAAAAGATCCGTTTTCCGAAAACATCTTCCATAGGGATAAAACCTGTATCGCAGGAAGGTACTGAAAGACTGGTGCGTGCTGCAATAAAATATGCAATAGAACATAAAAAACCCTCTGTGACCATTGTCCACAAAGGCAATATCATGAAGTTTACTGAAGGTGCATTTAAAACATGGGGCTATGAATTGGCTCAAAGGGAGTTTGGCGATAAAGTTTACACTTGGGCCCAATACGACAAAACTGTTGAAGAGAAAGGCAAAGAGTCTGCTGATTCGGCACAAAAAGAAGCTCTTGCTGCCGGAAAAATCCTGATAAAAGATTCTATAGCCGACGCTTTCCTTCAGCAAATCCTGCTAAGGCCAGATGAATATTCCGTAGTGGCCACCTTAAACCTTAATGGTGATTATATTTCTGATGCCTTGGCGGCCATTGTTGGCGGTATTGGTATTGCTCCAGGTGCAAACATCAATTATGTAACAGGGCATGCTATATTTGAGGCTACCCATGGCACAGCCCCTAAATATGCAGGCCAGGACAAAGTAAACCCAGGTTCTGTAATTCTTTCCGGAGCTATGATGCTGGAGCATTTGGGTTGGAATGAAGCCGCAAGCCTGGTGTACAAAGGTTTGGAAAGTGCTATTGCCGGCAAAAAAGTAACCTATGATTTTGAAAGGCTTATGGAAGGTGCCACTTTGCTAAAGTGCTCTGAATTTGGCCAGGAGATCGTTGACAATATGTAAAATAAATTCAGGTACTGTTCCAGGTAATCATTTCTTTGATCCTTGGGACAGTACTTTTTAGTAATCCCATTAAGCCAATATAAATACCCTACTTTAAGTGGAAAAATTCCTTCCCCTATTCCCTCTAAACCTTGTAGCTTTTCCCAATGAAGCACTGAACCTTCATATCTTTGAGCCGCGATATAAGCAGTTGATTAAGGACGTTATCGCTACCAGTCAGCCTTTCGGGGTGCCATCTTATGTACACAAAAAAATTGAATATGGTACAGAAATGGAAGTAATTAAAATCGATAAGGAATACGAAGACGGAAGACTGGACATCATGACCCTGGGGCGCAGGGTTTTTAAGGTGGAGGAATATATAAACCCACTTCCGGAAAAGCAGTATGCCGGAGGCAAAGTTTTGTTTTTAGAGCAGGATGAAATTACCGACTATAGGGTGCAAACAGAAATGCTCCATTGGGTCAAAAAACTTTATGAAGCGCTTAAGCTTGCTGATATCCAGGTACCTGAAGAATTGTCATCTTTTGAGATAGCACATAAAATTGGGCTTTCACAGGAGGATGAATATGAATTGTTGCAAATTAATAATGAATTGGACAGGCAGCATTTCATTATCAACCATCTAAAAAAGGCTGTCCCAATGATACAAAATATCGAAAAGACAAAGTACAGGATACAAATGAATGGCCATTTCAAATCATTGGACCCACTCAATTTTTAATAGATAGATTATATGGAAAACACACAACTATCTGAATTCGGAACTATACTTTTGTTTATAGTAGGCACGATTGTTTTCCTTGTGGGCGGCTTGATTACGGCTTTCCTGCTAAGGCCCAACAGGCCAAATTTTGAAAAGCTCACCACTTATGAATGTGGGGAAGATCCAACAGGTACGGCCTGGGGGCAATTTAATGTGCGGTTTTATGTAGTGGCCCTTATCTTTATTTTATTTGATGTAGAGATGGTCTTTTTATTTCCTTGGGCAACTGTGTTTGGCCAAAAATCCTTAATCGAAGCAACAGATGGTCTTTGGGGATGGTTTTCACTCCTGGAGATGTTCATATTCATATTTTTACTAGCGCTGGGCCTTGCCTATGCATGGGCAAAAGGATACCTTGATTGGGTAAAACCCCAGGTAGAAGTGCCACAATTTAAATCTGTAGTGCCTAAAGAATTGTATGAAAAGCTAAATGAAAAGCAGCAGAAAAGTGATGTAGTCTGTTAACCAAACCATTTCCCCCTCCGGACCGCGGATCTCTGATCCGCACGAAAACACCCAATTATTTAATTAATTAATTTATTGCCATTAAAATTATTGCAATATTTTCTTAAATTCTATTGAACTTTAATAGCGAAATCAGGCTTTTTTTGCTAACTTAGCTAATGTAAAAAAACCTCATGGAGCTCACACACCAAAATACCATCCTTTATGATAACCACGGAAGGCCCTTAAACTACCTTCGCCTGGCTGTAACGGATCGGTGCAACCTGAGGTGTTTTTATTGCATGCCAATCAAAGGCGTCAAATATCTCCCAAAAGATCAGCTTCTGACCTATGAAGAAATGGAGCGGACGGTGAAAGTCATGGCCTCAATGGGTATAACCAAGGTAAGAATTACCGGTGGGGAACCCTTTGTAAGGCAAGGCTTGATGGACTTTATGTGGAGGTTAAGGGAAATAAAAGGGCTAGAGGAAATTAACCTTACGACAAACGGGGTATTGACGGGACCATATATCCCCGAATTAAAACGGTTGGGGATTTCATCCGTAAACCTAAGCCTTGATACCTTGAACAAGGAAAGCTTTTATAAGATAACCTATAAAGATGAACTAGAAAAGGTATTGGATTCAATGCAGCAGCTCCTTGCCTATAATATTCCCGTAAAGATCAATGCTGTGGTGATGGAGGGAAAGAATACTGACCAGCTTCAGCCACTTATTGAGCTCACCAAAAACAATAAGGTAGATTTGCGATTTATTGAGGAAATGCCTTTTAATGGTTCAGGTCAGTATTATACCCGGTTGCAATGGGACCATGTAAAAATTCTGGAAAGCATTAAATCTCTTTATCCCGACCTACAAAAGGCAAAAGACCCAACCAGCTCTACTGCCTACAATTACTCCATACCCGGACATAAAGGAAAAGTCGGGATTATTGCAGCTTTTAGCCGGACCTTTTGTGGCACCTGCAACAGGGTGAGGCTTACTTCGGAGGGAAAACTCAAAACATGCCTTTATGATGAAGGGGTTTTAGATCTCAAGAAAGTGCTTCGGGAGGGTGTTTCTGACGAATCATTGAAGCAGCTATTTTTGCAAGTTTTTAACTATAGGGCAAAAAATGGGTTTGAGGCTGAATCCAGAAGAACCTTGTCTGCTGGGGTTTCAGAGTCTATGTCTACAATAGGAGGGTAAAAGATTGCCTGCGGCAACCGGTGCGGGATTTTAATCCAACTTGAATTTTTTGATCAAACCATCTTCACTTCAGGTTCCAACTTCAGCACTCCAAGCCCGTGCAGGCCTCGTTTCCTCGACGCCGTTTATTTTTATCCGCGCAATCCCTCGCTGACCCAAAGATAAAAAGAGACGGCTTACAAGGAAACTGGAAAGTTAAAATCAGTATAAACAACTTATTCATTAAAATAAAGCTATTATGAACAACCAAAGCCTAATGTATGGATCTGCAACAAAATACCGGACAAATAATTAAGCTTTAATATATTAATTCACTTTCGCCTGCCGCGGGCTCCTCAAATTATTAGTGCGATTT
>JALZND010000397.1 GCA_030857845.1 Bacteroidota bacterium
GCATGAAGATCCTCGCACAGGTAGCGGTTTCTTTCCATGAAGTATATGGCATTAGTTTAAATGTAAAGGATATAGACCCAAACTTTACCTTGGGAGAGCGCTCTCTAAAAAAGCAGCGGGTCATCACCCAGCTGAAAGAAGAAGGCGTATTTTCCATGAACAGGGAGCTTGATTTGCCATTAGTGCCACAAAGAATTGCTGTAATCAGCTCGCCTTCTGCAGCTGGTTATGAAGATTTCATGATGCACTTAGAAAAAAATCCCTATAACTATAAATTCGACATCACTTTGTTTAAAGCTTTGATGCAAGGGGGCGAGGCAAAAACATCTATCATAAATGCTCTTTTAAAAGCCCATGAAAGTATTGAAGACTTCGATCTTTTGGTGGTCATCAGGGGTGGTGGTGCACAGGTAGATTTAGACTGCTTTGACACTTATGAACTTGCTAGCCATATTGCGCAATTTCCAATACCTGTTGTAACCGGTATTGGACATGAAAGGGACGAGACCGTTGTTGACCTGGTAGCACATACAAAAATGAAAACACCTACTGCCGTAGCAGAATTCTTATTAGGAGGTGTCAGGGTTTTTGATGATAAACTGAGCGGCTTGTTGTTTAGGGTTCAGGATTATGCCAGCGCTTACATGAAAGAACAAAATTATTTATTGAACGATCTTGCCCAAAATATTCGCTTCAGCAGCAAAAACCTGCTCAATGAAAGCAAACATAAGATAAGCCAGCTTCAAAATGGCTTAAGCTATATATATAAATCCCAGGTTAAGGCACAGGCAAACCGACTCGAAAACATAAAAGAACGATTGGTTTCAGAGGTAAGAAATAACATTAAAAACGAGCAGCTGAACATACAAAATTTTGAAACAAATATAAAGCTGCTGGACCCTGAAAATATTTTTAAGAGAGGCTATTCTGTTACAAAAATCAATAATATTAACATCAATAAAGTTGACAGCATACATCAGGATGATATAATTACTTCAGAAACCCTAAAATGGTTGATCAACAGTAAAGTGAACGAAATTGACAAGAAGGGAAAACCATAAACAATATTCGGGAATGAAATAAAAAATAAATGCAAGACCAGAATAAGTTAATTTAAATTTATATTTACACACTATAAATGGCCCGGGAAATCATTGTTGAAGTTCCTTTGATTCATATTCAGGCATTTAGATTCAAATATAATAATGAAAAATAAAACCATTAAATATAAAGATGCTTTGTTAAAAATAGAATCGATCGTGGAAACTATTGAAAGCAAAGAACCAGATATAGACGAGCTGGGAACCATGATCAAAGAAGCCATGTCCCTACTAAGGCTTTGCAAAGAAAAGCTAAAAAACACAGAACAAGAGTTGAACGAGGCACTTGAGGAATTTGAATAGCAATGAACTCATACCGATTGATGTTTTCGCATTATAAATTAGCCTCCTTCTTCATTACGTTTTTAATTTTTGCCAATGGCTGCCAAAAAAAAGAAAGGCAGAAAGAAACAATTTCCGTCACAGGCATAAGCCATCCTTACGCCAAAAAGAAATCACATTCAAAAGATTTGCATGGGGTAATTCTAAATGACGAATATTTTTGGCTTCATGAAAAGGGAAACCCGGAAGTAATTGATCATTTGCAAAAGGAAAATCAATATGTAAACAGCATTATGCAGCAATCTAATGACCTGCAACAATTGCTATATCAAGAGCTGCTAGGCCTGGCTTCTCCAGAAATAAGGTTGATAAAAAAAATTGGAACAAATGAATATTTCTCAAGGACAGATACAAATAAGGCCTTTCCTGTTTTTTTTAAAAAAACCACAAATCCAAATAAGGAAGAAATCATTTTAGATTTTAATAAGTATCTCTCCATTGATTCCGCTTATTCTTTGGCATTTATTGAAGTAAGTCCCGATCAACAACAATATTCCTATGCAATTATACATGATACTACAACGACCTATTCATTGATAATAAAAAACTTCCTGAATCCAGCGGTTTCCGATACCATACCTGATGTCTCCCATTTTGCTGCATGGGCAGAAGATAGTCAAACTATATTCTATACAACTCAAGATGAAACCGGCCGAACAGATAAAGTTTTCAACCATAAGATATATTTGCCTTATGAAGAAGATAAAATGGAATATTATGAAGAAGATCCAAATTATTTTGTTTCGGTAACTAAATCAAAAAACAATCAATATATTTTGGTTCAATCAGAGGGGCCAACATCTTCAGAAACATATTTTTTAAATGCTAGCGACCCAAACCAGGATCTGAATCTTTTTGCCGCCAGGAGATCAAATTTCAAATATGAGGTTTTCCCTCACCAGAATTTCTTTCTTATAATCGCCAGTGATTTCAATGGTTTTGCACACAAACAGCTTTTTAAAGCTTCCGTAGGTGCGACGGATTTCAGAAACTGGCAATTGATAGAATCCTATAAAGAAGGGATTTCTTTGGAGTATTTGGATTTATTTAAAGATTACCTTGTTTTATTTAAATCAAAAAATGGCATTCCTTTTTTAGAAACCAAAGATTTGTCAAATAATACTGCCTGGCAAATTTTTTTCGATGACAGTACTTCCATTGTAAAACCTGTAAATACCACATTTTTGGATGAGATGCTGCGATATGAACTTGAATCGCTTTCAGCTCCCAAATCAATATATCAGGTAGATTTAAAAACGAAAAAGCAAACCTTATTGAATACCACCGAAATAAAGGATTTTAATAAAGACGATTATAAAACAGAACGTATTCATGTTCAGGCGGAGGATGGGGCGCAAATTCCTGTGGATTTAGTTTATCATAAAGATACAAAAACAGATGGTACCGCTCCATTATACTATTGTGAGGCTAAAAATATTGATAAAAGTTCCCATTCCTTCCAAACATCATCTGCCGAATTTAAAAACCGCGTAAGTCTATTGAACAGGGGTTTTATATTTGCTTTTGCACAGGTTAGAGGCACTAACGGATTGGGGTTGGAGTGGCGCCAAAAAGGTAGGGGTTTGTTAAAGAAAAATGGGATCAACGATTATATAACATGCGCCAAATACCTGGTGCAGCAGAAATATACCGGCAGTGATAGGATTGTGGCCTTGGGTGAAGGCATAGGAGCTATACTAATTGCTGCTTCTATAAATTTAGAGCCTGGATTATTTCATACAATAATCTTTAAAAACCCAAAAACCGATATCCTAGACTCCTTGCCAATCGATTATAATATTTCAAAAGCAGAATTTGGAGACCTCAAAGATGAAGATGATTTTACTTTTATGCTTACATATTCACCATATGACAATATTGAGGTAAAAGCATATCCAAACATTTTGATTTTTTCTGATTTTCATAATACCCCGTTTCATTACTATGAGGCAGCAAAGTGGGCAGCGCGATTAAGGGAATATAACACAGATCCATATACAATTATTTTGTTGAACACCAATTTTGAAAATAATAGAACTTATGGTGAAAGACTAAAGGAAACAGCCATGGAATATACTTTTATTATTGATAGGTTGGGATTGGATATCAAACCCATATCAATAAATAGGCCCTAAAAATTACATTTATCAGCTATAGATTGATGTAGGGCTCCTTGAAAATTGATTGATACAAATGCAGTTTAAGAGAATTAATCTTGAGCTGTCTTATAATTGATTATTTAAATATACCATAACGTACCCGGGCACTGGCG
>JALZND010000398.1 GCA_030857845.1 Bacteroidota bacterium
TTTTTGTCAGAATCAGAATTTTAGAATTTCAAAATTTTCAGAATTTTCAAACCTATTTTAGATTTTCGTATCATAATTAATTTTATCAATTATTATTTTAATTCTGTTAATCCTAAAATTCTGTGAATTCTGATTCAGGCACTTTTTTGTCAGAATCAGAATTCTAGAATTTAAGAATTTTCAGAATTTCCAAACCTATTTTAGATTTTCGTATCATAATTAATTTTATCAATTATTATTTTAATTCTGTTAATCCTAAAATTCTGTGAATTCTGATTCAGGCACTTTTTGTCAGAATCAGAATTTAAGAATTTCAAAATTTTCAGAATTTTCAAACCTGTTTTAGATTTTCATATCAATAATTTATCAAATATTATTCAAAAATTGATTCTGTTAACAAAACAAAAACTGTAGATTTAACAGCCTTGTGAATTATTTTTTCAGATCAAGAAATTCCAATACTGCTTTATGAATGATCGGCGTATGTTCAGGACTTACATCATGGCCCATTCCATCCAAAAGCAAAATTTTTGAATTTGGGATGATCTTAGCCATTTTCATGGCATGCTCCACCGGAATAAGAGGATCTTGTTTGCCATGGATGACCAAAACTGGAATGTTGATGTTTTTTAAACCAGCATACCTGGACCCGGAATTCCTTACAGCTTTAGTATGCTGAATAAAAGCCCGGGGATTAAAGCCTTTCCTGAACCGCAGATTATACAGACTTTGTTCTGCCAGGGACATTATGCGCTTTTCTGATAGAGTGGGCGTCATAACGCTTCTTACACTAACAGTGGTCCTTATGGTATTTTTTTCTGATAGAGGAATACCGTGCCGGATTCCTGTTGCAATTAAAGAGAGATATGATAAACGGGAAATAGAAGGTAAATCTGGATCGTCTGTATATCCTGAGGACATAAAAGATATAAGAGACTGAACTCGCTCAGGATGTTCAAAAGCCATTAATTGCCCAATCATTCCTCCCATCGACATTCCTAAAACATGGGCTTCCTTTACATCCAGAGCATCCAATACTGCAATGGCATCTTCTTTCATTTCTAAAATACTGAAGTCCTTATCTGGCCAGGTGGAGAGCCCAGTTCCCCGATTGTCAAACCTGATAACGTGATAGCCTGCTTCTACCAATGGTTCGGTAAAGTACAAGGGCCATTCCATAGCGTTGCCCCCAAGGCCCATAATTAATAAAATTGTACCTTTGGGCTTTGATTTAGGTTGTATGGATTCATACCAAATGGAGACTTCACCAGAAGAAACATAACCTGTGTCACCATAAATTTGCTCTGGTACACCAGTGGAAAATACCTTTGCTATAATTTCATCTGTGCCAGTTGGTACAGGTTTGGAAGCCAATATTACAAAAACTGCAAAAGCAATTATTATTAAAAACAACAAACCTAAAATGACTTTAAAAGGCTTTTTCATTAAGATGGGAAAAGTTTCAAAAGCAATAACGTAAGCTTTTTTGCAACTATTGTTTATTTTTAATACTTGATGTTACTGAGAATTAATGGTAGATGATTTATAATATTAGCTTTTAAGGCCTTCTATTATAAGAATAATAAAATTCTTTACGTAGGTTATTTGCAACTTTTAGAACCAACAGAATTTAATGCTTTGCCATCCTTGGAGGCACCATCCTAATAAAAACCTGGTACGACATTGTATTTTGAGATCCATAATAAGCTTCTAAATCATGGCTTGTGCGGTGGTAGCTAATGGTAAATCCAGCATCAAGCCAAAAATTATTATGTTTATAAAGGTATATTGAGGCTCCGGGTTTAATGGTCCCTATCCATACATTATCATCTTCATCATGGCCGTTTTCATCATGTTGGTATTCTATGCCCAGTTCATGGAATGACTTCTCCAGGATTTCCGTCCTTGCAAAGATATTAATTCTACGCATTTGCAGGGCCGTTTCAAAAAGCAAAGAATTTGAAGGAAAAATCATTCCTGGAGCCTTCCTGTCCCAGCTTCTGTTCAAGCCCCACACCAAAGAAGAAGAAAGTACATTTTCATCATCGAACCAAACATTGTGTAGTGCTGACATGGTAATCCTGTTTACATCCCGCTCCGGTTCATGAACTTCGGGCGAATGCAAATAGCTGTATGATGCTTGTAGGGCAAAGGAGTTTCCCAAAAGATAATTTATCCTGCCACTCCAAGAATCAAAGCGGGGTTTATCAAACCAAAGCCTGTTTTCTCCAGGTTCCCTGCCAGTAAACCATGACCCCTCCACACGCAACCTCTTAAAGCGGAAACCTGTTGTGGCTACCCCATAAATGATATGCGTGGCATCCTGCCAATGGTGCCCTAATGGTGAATCAGGGATATTTAATCCTGAAAGCCGGTGCATAAAAGCAGGAGGCCCAATAGCTGGCTCACCAGGATAGCCCAAATAAATATATGCATCTACATCATCGGTAATGGCATGACTATAAGTAATGGAAAGTTCCGAAAAAAGATCGTGTGGGTGTTGCCTGTCAATTAAGGGTTCATTTAGGTGTGTTTCACCGGTCTGGTAAAGGAGGGGATATCCAGCTCCACCCATGATAAAGGGGTCGGCAGAGACCATTCCCCGGAAAGTAAGCAATCCTTTTCGGCCCATTTTTGTACTTGCCATTGCCATTGCCCAGGTTGGGAGAAATACCTCATTGGCACTTCGGAAACCGGGGTTGGCAGGGTTTTGAAAAGTATAAGCAGGAAAAGCACCATAATGCAACATTATGTTCCAATTTCCTTTTGAAAAAAAATTCATGTACATGGGTGAATTTATAGGATGCCATGCTGTTCCTGAAGCATTCACTGTCATTGGAAGGTTGAGGGAAAGGACGGAAGGTACACTTTCCATGTCATGGCCTATATCTTGATGGGATGATTGTTCATGATGTTCACTTGCTTTTACCGTGGTTGAATCTGGTTCTTCATGTTCCTGGTGGTGCCTGTGGTCAACCTGGGAAAGAACAAGGTGAGGTATGCAAAAGAATATTATAAAGATTGATAGTAGGTATTTAATCATAAGGTTTAATGTAAATGAACATCCTTATAAACTTTTAATTTTTATTTATGTTCGAAGGCAAGATGTTTGTGATAGGAGTGGTTTCAACTTTTTCCTTTTTTATCAACGAATTTTTCCTTCAGTTTCTCTGTCAGTAAAAACTATTAAACATCAAACAATCATTCCCTTCAGGTTCCAACTTTAGTACTCCAAGCCCCAGACGGGCACGGCCGTGCAGGCCTCGTTTCCTCGACACCGTTTATTTTTATTCGCGCAATCCCCCGCTAACCCAAAGATAAAAAGAGACGGCTAACGAGGAAACTGGAAAGTAAAAATCGTCTAAATACAACTTATTAATTTAAATAAAGCTATTATGGGCGACTAAATTCTATTGTAAAGGTTTTCACACTCAAACACACTCTCACTCCCAAACTGGAGCCGATGGAATAAAAAGAGGCGGCTTACAAGGAAACTGGAAAGTAAAAATCAACCAAAATCATCTTTATCTTTAAAATAGAGCAAGGCGATTAAAGAGGTCAAGGCTTATGATAATTTTAAATCTTATAAAACAAAGTAGAAATTATTTAAAATAAATTTATTTTAACCTTTCTAGATTTGCTTTACATAAATTGAAAAAATGGAAAAGCATAAATTTAAAACAAATATTAAATGTAGTGGGTGTATTGCTA